>CAZGMU010000754.1:0-1510 GCA_964526975.1 uncultured Planctomycetaceae bacterium | reverse complement strand
TAGAGAATTTTCCGATTACGCACGGGTGCGCTGCGCACGGATGTGTACTACTGTTGGGTATCAACCCAACCACCAGGAACACAATGTCGCACGCCTTGTTGCTAGAATCGCTGTATGCGGAAAAATACGAACCGCTGGCACTGCGCTCGCGTAGGCCAAATACGAAGCGGCTCTATCGTTCCACACTGCGGACGTTCAATCTCTATCTTAATCGCCGCGCAAAACTTTGCGACCTGAACGATGCCACGGTTTCCGCCTTCGCCGCATGGCGGCTAGAGAATGGATTATCCAAGCGGTCGGTCAACAAAGACCTGTTCAACCTGCTCGCCATCTGGCGCTGGGCTCACAAAAAGGGCTACGTGAAAAACTGGCCCGACGTTGAATTAGAAGTACCGCCCGTGCGCGTACCCGTCGCGCTCACTCGCGAAGAACTCAATTCAGTAGTGGCAGCCATCAATGCCGAACACGCGCCGGTCGGCGGCGTCCCCGGCCCTGCCTTTTGGCTCGCTATGTTCCTGGTCATCTGGAACACCGGCGAGAGAATCGGCGCGGTGCTGGCGCTCACCTGGGATCGTGTCGATCTAAAGAATGGATGGGTGAGATTCTGCGCCGAAGACCGTAAGGGCGCGCGAGAAGACAACGCGCTACCGATCGGCAGTGATACCATCATCGCACTGCGAAAGATTCGCAAGGACAAGGGAATCGTTTTCCGATGGCCCTACTCCCCGACTCATATTTACTACCGCCTGGGCAAGATCATGCAACGCGCGGGTCTTCCCAATACCGGCCTCTACAAATTCCACGTCATCCGCAAGTCAGTCGCCAGCCACTACGAAGCGGCCGGGGGAAACGCCACCGAGTTGCTCAAGCACACTTCCCGCAAGGTAACGCGGTCGTATTTAGACCCTCGGATCGTTCGGCCCGTATCGGCGGTGGACCTGCTGTTCACGCCCGGCGAGCCGCCACCCCTGGCACCTGAATAAAAGCACAGTCTTCCGGCTTGGGTCGTGGGTGGGTAGGCTGGTAGTCAGCTTTTCACTCCGGGGGTGTGTCATGTTGCGAACGATCGTTTGTGGCGTGTTGGTGCTGCTCTCCTCGCCTGCTCTGGCGGAGCTCCAAGACAGGGACCGGCCAGCGAATCGGCCGAGTGGTAAATTCGGCGTGCAATACGTCCCCATTCCACCGAAGCCAAAGAAGCCAGCCGAGTCGTTTACGCCAGCGCCTAAACCGACCAACGAGCTTGGCTTCTACGACATCCGGCCCAAGGCCAGGCGCTCCTCCACGGATCTATCCTGGTGGCGAGATCGAGAGCAACTCGCGGCCAATGCCAAGGCCTCGTACGAACGGATGCAGGCTCAGTTTGCCGCGGCCGACAAGGCGGAGAAAGAGCGGCAAGCGAAGATGCAGGCCGAGTACCAGGCGAACCTCAAGCGCGAAACCGAGTTCTTCGAGAAGATGCGGCCGATCCTGGCCGAGCATCTGACGCCCGTTTTGGGGCGGCTGATGGACC
>CAZGMU010000753.1:593-1520 GCA_964526975.1 uncultured Planctomycetaceae bacterium | reverse complement strand
TCTACGACGACCCGGTTCGAGATATTGTCATCGCGGCATTCATTTGTCCTTCTTTTCCGGACGCCAAGATCGTCGATCAAACGAGCACGATGCCCCCCTACAACTACCAATGGGGCGCACTCTGCACGTACGCTGGCGTGGCGGGCGCGAATCTTCCCGCCCCTGCCAAAACGATCAACTCCAGTTACGGCCCCTATCCGGTCGACGGCGCGGGTGCATTTACCGTCCGGCGGCAAGTTGTTGGCTTTCTCCAACAATTGGTTGGCGCTCGCCGCAAACTTTCGCAGATTACCGATGGCCAGAGCAAGTCATTTCTCATTGGAGAATATGTCCATCGCGATTGCAATCTCGGGGTGATTTCGACCGAGCTTGCGCGCCTGAACATGCGACCCTGGTATTTGTCTGGCTTCGCCGACTCGGCGTATCAGATCAAAGTCCTGGAGCAAACGCCAAACACGTGCGCCGCTCGTACTTCGGTGCCGGTTCCCACGGCATTCAATTACCTGCCGATGGGAAGCTACCACCCAGGCACAACGCAATTCGCGTATATCGATGGCAGCGTCCATATCGTTACTGACAACATCGATCGTGCGGTTTATCAAGCGATTGGCACCACCGCCTACAACGAAGTTATCCCGGAGTTGCCGTAGGATGCGATTGTGCTTTCGATCACGAGTTGGCCTGGTGGCGTTGACGCTGATGATTCTTGCCGGCTGCGACCGCGGCCCGAAGATGGTCCCGGTGACTGGCAAAGTCATTTATAACGGACATCCGCTGGAGTTCGGCGGCATCATGTTCCAACCGCCTGGTGGTCAGCCGGCCCAGGGCGAAATCAAGCCTGATGGAACATTCACCTTGTCGACCTATCGCCTGAACGACGGCGTCGTTCTCGGCAAGCACAAAGTGCGTATCGCGTGCTATGAGTCG
>CAZGMU010000753.1:0-583 GCA_964526975.1 uncultured Planctomycetaceae bacterium | reverse complement strand
CTTGGAAAGCCGCTCGTGCCCGTTAAATACACGCTCTTCGACCAGAGCGGCTTGACTGCCGACGTCGATGAAAACAGTCACGAATTCACCTTTGAACTATCCGGCCCGCCCGGCTAACGATCGAGTGCGCACACATTTTTTTATCCTGGTAGCCGCCATCGCCGCGCTCCTTGGGCCTCGAATTTCCTTCGCCGACAACTACGACATTGTCGTCTACGGCGGCACGGCCGGTGGTGTGACCGCGGCGATTGAGGCCGCGCGCCTCGGTAAGTCCGTCGCAATCATCGAACCCTCGCAGAACCTCGGCGGCATGACCACCGGCGGCCTCAGTGCGACCGACTACGGCAACAAGCTCGCCATTCGCGGGCTCGCGCGCGAGTTCTACACCCGCGTCGGCCAGGCCTACAATCAGGGCACCACCTATTGGTTTGAGCCCAAAGTCGGCGAGTCGGTCATCAATCAGTGGGTCGCTAGCCTGCCGAACATCACCGTCGTCAAAGGCGAGCGGCTCAACCTCGCGAACGGCGTGACCAAGACCGGCAACGTCATCAATTCCATTCAGATGGAAAGTGGCCGCACCTTC
>CAZGMU010000752.1:0-1523 GCA_964526975.1 uncultured Planctomycetaceae bacterium | reverse complement strand
AGAAGAAAAAATCTCACCCGCAAAGTAGCTCCCGACGGAAGCAACTCCGCGACTGAGAAGGTAGAGCCAATTCTACGCCTTCCCTATCAGGCGTCAACGGGGTGAAATCGGAATATTTCATAATATTTTCACGCAAATCAAGCCTCCTAAATTGCCCGACCACGCCAGCTTCTCGAATGGGGGTTTTCATTGATATTTTTATTGGTGTTACTGATGTTGATAAATGGCTGGCGGGGGCGGGGACGCCCCGGCTCGCAGCTTACGGGCAGTTCTTCGATGCCGGTGCTACGACTCACCGATTCACGTGATAACATTACTAAACTTGCGGGACGACCAACTCAAATTCGTATGGAACACAGCGTTATGACTGCTTGCCGGGGTGTTCGCGGGGCTACCACTGTCGCGGCCAACACACGTGAGGAGATCCTCACCGCAACGCGGCAACTTCTTGCGCTCATGGTTCGCCGCAACGGGATTGATCGCGTCGATGTAGCGAGTGCTATCTTCACGACGACGCCCGATCTCGACGCCGAATTCCCTGCTCTGGCCGCACGTCAGCTTGGCTGGCTCGATGTGCCGCTCTTGTGTGGCCACGAAATGTCCATCCCAGGATCGTTGCCGCGATGCATTCGCCTGCTCGTGCATTGGAACACGGACAAAGCTCAATCGGAAATCCAGCACATCTACGTGCGAGATGCCGTAAAACTGCGGCCCGATCTGTGCAAGCTTCCGCCGGTGAACTGGGACGAGCTCGAAGCCTGGATCACCGAGCAGATGGCCAATACCCCTTAGCTGGCGATGGCAGGCGAAACAGGTCGCAGCCCGCAGCGGCGCAAGCAGCGGGCCGCACGGGGCGAACGCAAGAACTGGCTCAGCTTGTGTGCGTCTGCCACATTTTTGCTTCGATTGATGATTGCCGCCTCGTAGGTCACGGCCACCTTCGACGTCGGCACATTTAGCAGCAACCGCCAAGCCCGCTCGGTCGCCGCATCGCTCGAAAAGGCGAGGCCTGCCTGTGCCGCTCCCGATGCAATCGCCGTCAGCACCGCTCGCGAGTTGTCGACGAACAGCGATTTCTCGCGCAGTTTTTCGTAAATGCCAAGCCGTTCTAGATAGGTCTTCGAGTACTGCCCCAACGGACAAGCGGGCTCGGCCAAAACTATGCGCTTGAATTCTGGCTCCAGTAAATCAGCGGGCTTTGTAACGGAAGCATCGCGCTGGCTGCCGACGATGGCGAGTCCGTTCTTGGCAATGACCTGCCGCGACTCATCGATTAATAAGCTCTCCGCCGCCAGTCGATCGAGCACAGCCGGTTCGGCGGAAATGAAAACATCGCCGGGCGCGCCGCCGAGCAGGTGATCCGCCAATTCGTTCGATGCGCCGAAGATGGTGCGTACATGCACGAGTGGTTGTTGCAACATGAACTCGGCCAAAATTTGGCCGATGGCCTCTTGTAAACTGATCGCCGCTGCCAAGTGAAGATGACCGGCCGCGTGATCATCCTCGCGAATGGCGTGGCGCAA
>CAZGMU010000751.1:0-1526 GCA_964526975.1 uncultured Planctomycetaceae bacterium | reverse complement strand
GTTCGAATTCGAGTGATTGACTCGCCGCTTCCATCCGCTTTGCCAACCCCTGCTGCACGCGTTGGCTTTCGCCGCGCAAAAATGCGCGGGCTTCATCGACGAGTTCGGCATAGGCCTCTTCTCCGACGTAGCCAACGCATGGCGCGGCGCACCGTTTGATCTGATAGAGCAAGCAAGGGCGGCTTCGCCCCTGAAAGACCGAGTCCGAGCATGTGCGGATGAGAAAGGCTCGCTGCAGCGCGGCCAGCGTTCTATTGACAGCCCCCGCGGAGGCAAAAGGTCCAAAATAATCACCCTTCCGCGACTGCGCACCGCGGTGCTTCACAAGTTGAGGAAATGGATGGTCGCCGGTCACCAGAATCGATGGGAATGACTTGTCATCGCGAAGAAGGATATTATAGCGTGGTTTCAACCGTTTGATCAGATTGGCTTCGAGCAGTAACGCTTCTGCCTCGGTGTGCGTCGTTATAAACTCCATCGCGGCCGTCTCTGCTACCATCCGATGCAGGCGCGGCCCCAACCGCGGTGCTTGCAGATAGCTGGTGACACGTTTCTTGAGGCTTCTTGCCTTGCCCACGTACAAAACGTCGCCACGAGCATTGATCATTCGGTAGACGCCCGGAGCGTTGGGAAGCATCACAAGTTGGGCCTCGATGACGGCTGCTCCTCTCGCCAGCAGCCTTGCCGATTCTGCCGAATTCGGATCGCTGTCGGTATCGGTCAGGTTGCTTTCATCGTTGTTCGTCATGCCTACAAATTCAGCGCTCTTCGGTTATCGTTCCAACGACCGCCCAAACTTAAACCATGGCCCTCGGGCGATCGTGTTGTCCACGGCTTCGGTGGATAACTCTGTGAGTAGGTGGTGATGAACCTTCCTTACCCTCGGACTCTAGGGGCAAAATTGATCGTTGCCCATCTCGAAAGCTCTCCCATAACCCACTGATATAAAAACATGTTCTTGCAATACCCCGGCTTTTTGGAAGATCAAGAGTGAACGTTATGCCCCAAACATGGTCAAAACAAGGGGGGGCACCCGCCGGCTGTGTACAACGCCCACCCCCGTATAGTGCATTGCAGCAGAAAAGTTTCGCGATCGCTTATGCCGATCGACTGATGTTGCGGCAAGCCTGGCAGCGGCTTCCGAACGGCTTGAATCGAAAGGGGATTCCCAAGGGGTTGGACGGCTGATTCAAGATGCATGCTGGAGTGAGGCGGCCAACCTTGAACCTCCTCCGAATTGAGGGACACCTTTGCTAAGCGCTTTGAGGAGCAGGCAGGTGTTTGATGACGACACCGCGCCGGCGTTTCACCGACCAGTTCAAACAGGAGGCGGTGGTGCTGTTGGCGTCGAGCGGCCGGCCGCTGCCTCTTCGCCGACATCACAGCCGACGATAGTTGCCAGCGGTTCCCCTCCGCCCTCGGCTACCACGCCCCCCGAGCAGGCCGAGCGTCGCGCCGCATAACCCGATCTCCTAGTTGTTTAGTCCCGGCATTTGATGGTGCAATCTTCTCACGGGAGTGGAAGG
>CAZGMU010000750.1:0-1540 GCA_964526975.1 uncultured Planctomycetaceae bacterium | reverse complement strand
CCACCGCCAATGCGATCGAGGGCCGAGTCGATCAGTTCGATCGTGTCGCCATCGACTTCGATAAGACCCAACGTGAATTCCTGCTCGAAATTGTCGCTGCCAAGCTCGGCCATATGGATGGGCATGGCGTTGCTATCACTGCCTTCGATACCGGATTTCCGCAAAGCGACTTCCGCCATGGCGGTGACGTCGCCTCGCAGCCGGCTGCGAAGGGCGTGGAGCTTTTCCTTGTACGCGATCATTTCCGACTTCTTCATGTTGGTTCTCCGAGACGCTTAATCCATTTCGCTACGGATGCGGTCACCCGCGGCAAAGACTCATTATTTTAGACCGTTCGAAGAACCGCTGTCCAGCGCCCGGGAGCCGTTGTGGAGACTGGTTTCGGTTGCGATAGCACTCAAACTCCGGTAAACTGAGCTACAGGCATGCCCTGGGGCAAAAAGCCCAAATTGAAGCGGGCTGGTGAAAAGTCGCTGCGTTCGACCAATTCTTGAGTCGTGCGGGTTGGGTTGCGCGCCGCCGGGCGACGGTTCTGCCTCCCTGTGTTGAGTCAACCTGGTTTGGAACAACCGGAAGGTATTGTGGTGGCATCGACGGTGAAAACAAAAACCGACCTCGCATTTCAGCGGTGCGTAATGCCGGCTTGCGCGGCGACCTACGATGTCGGCGATGTGCGAACATCGTGTGAAGCGTGCGGCTCATTGCTGGATGTGGCGTACGACTGGGATTCACTACCGGTCCCGCGATCGCTCAAAGAGTTCGAAGAGAAATGGACGCAGCGGAACGACCCGCTTTGCTTTAGTGGTGTGTGGCGGTTCCGCGATTTGCTGCCGTTTGCTCCGCCGGCCAAGATCGTAACGATCGGCGAGGGTCAGACCCTACTGCACTCGTCGGAAGGCGTGGCCAAGTATGTGGGGATGCAATCCAACAACTTGTTTTTGCAGTACGAGGGAATGAATCCTTCGGGCAGCTTCAAAGACAACGGGATGACGGCCGCGTTTACTCACGCTCGAACAACCGGCGCAAAGCGGGCCGCCTGTGCTTCGACGGGAAATACCAGTGCGTCGCTTGCTTTGTATTGTGGCGTCAGCAAGTTGATGCAAGCGGTGATCTTCATCGGGTCGGGCAAGATCTCGTACGGCAAACTCTCGCAGGCACTCGACTATGGAGCCCTAACGATCCAGATCGCCGGCGACTTCGACGACGCGATGATGCGCGTGCAGCAAGTGAGCAAGCAGCTCGGCATCTACTTGGTGAACTCCATCAACCCGTTCCGGCTCGAGGGCCAGAAGACGATCATGTTCCGCGTGCTCGAGGCCCTAAAATGGCAGGTGCCGGACTGGATCGTGGTGCCCGGCGGCAACTTGGGCAACAGCAGCGCGTTTGGCAAGGCATTCTATGAACTGCACGAATTGGGGCTGATCGATCGCATTCCCCGCCTGGCGGTAATCAATGCGGCGGGGGCGGATACACTTTACGAACTTTATGAGCACCGTGGTTTACGCTGGAATGACGGCCGGCCAGACGCAAGCATCATCAA
>CAZGMU010000749.1:0-1577 GCA_964526975.1 uncultured Planctomycetaceae bacterium | reverse complement strand
AGAGATGGCATTTCTCGGTGCGCTCGCCAAGTTCGGTATGGGAATGCTGCACGGTGATGGCAATACCCGACAATGCATGGCAACGGCCGTCGTCGCGTACAAAGAGGCCTTCGGTTTCGATGCCCCGCCCTACACCTATGCAGACTTCGAAGAGTCCGACGTGATCGTATTGGTCGGCAGCAACTTATGCATTGCCCACCCGATCCTGTGGCAACGGGTTCTCAGAAATCCGCATCAGCCACGCATCATCGTCATCGATCCGCGCGCGACGGAAACGGCAATGGCCGCCACGCAACACCTGGCGCTCGCTCCTAAGTCGGACCTGACACTGCTCTACGGAGTCGCCAAGATCTTAATTGAACGCGGCTGGATCGACCACGATTTCATCGCTGCCAATACGAAGGACTTCGATACTTGCGCTCAGTTTGTGAAGGACTTTACGCTGGATCGCGTTGTCACGGAAACGCGTTTGAGTCGCGAAGCGGTCGAGCAGTTTGCTCGTACAATTCACGAAGGCAAGCGCGTTTCGTTCTGGTGGACTATGGGCGTGAACCAAAGCCATCAGGCAGTGCGCACCGCGCAGGCGATCATCAACTTGGCACTCATGACCGGAAACATCGGTCGGCCCGGTACCGGGGCCAATTCCATCACCGGCCAATGCAATGCGATGGGATCTCGGTTGTTCAGCAACACGACGAACCTACTCGGCGGACACGACTTCGCGAATCCTTCCCACCGCCACAAAGTCGCGAACGTCCTGGGAATGGATGAAAGCGTGATCCCACGAGAAGCCAGCTGGCCCTATCACCGGATTCTCGAAGGCATCTTGCGCGAAGAAATCCACGGGCTTTGGGTTATTGCTACGAACCCAGCGCATTCGTGGATCAACCAAGGCATGGCGCGCGACGTGCTCAGCCGGCTCGACTTTCTCGTCGTGCAAGACATGTACCACACCACGGAAACGGCCCAACTCGCTCACCTCGTCTTGCCGGCGGCCGGCTGGGGAGAAAAAGAAGGGACGTTTATCAACTCCGAAAGACGGATCGGCGTCGTGCGAAAAGCCAGCCGCGCGGCAGGCGAAGCCCTCGCCGACTTTCAGATCTTCAAACTGGTCGCCGATTACTGGGGCTGCGGCAACATGTTTCGCGAATGGGACTCGCCAGCCACCGTCTTCCAATTACTTAAGCAACTATCCGCGGGTCAACCCTGCGACATCACCGGGATCGACGACTACGAGATGCTCGACTGCTGCGGTGGGATTCAATGGCCATCCCGCCTTCGCGTGCCCACAACCAAAGCATGTGCTCACGCCCCCCATCCCACCACCGAACGGCGGCTGTTCGCGGATGGCCGATTCTTCCACCTGGATGGTCGTGCCCGTTTCATCTGCGAGTCACCACGGCCACTTCCTGAAGAGCCGACACCACGATTCCCGTTCGTGCTGCTCACCGGACGCGGTTCCGCGGCTCAATGGCACACACAAACCCGTACCGCAAAATCCGCAGTGCTGCGCAAGCTTTATCCGCAAGACGTCTATGTCGAACTGAGCCCAAGCGATTCTCATCGGTTAGGGATAC
>CAZGMU010000748.1:0-1580 GCA_964526975.1 uncultured Planctomycetaceae bacterium | reverse complement strand
AAAACCCCGGACGCGCGATCCCGCGCGTCACGGGGTTTTCGCGTACGCAATGGACGAAGATTGAGCTCGAAGGAACGTTTGACGAACGTTTCCGATTGGATTTGTGGTCACTCCAGATTCAGAGCCCCACCAGGGGCTTGATCATTCGGCCATTCCTGCAATCTCCATTTTGAGTTTGACTGTGACCGTGGGCACAAAGCAAATCGCGTGTCCAGCCACGCTTTGGACACATCACGCGATCGGCCCTGGTTGTGTGACATTGGAAAGTACATGTCTGGCTCACGACAACTTTTTGTTGGTGACGTGTCATACTTCATCTCCAATATGTATTCAGACGACGATCAACCGGACGGAATACAAGAGAGGTAAATGCAAGCCTTATTGCAATGCTCGCCTCGCCCACGATTGGCCGCATGCTATCATCCACTGGAGGCCCGCCATGTCGATTGAAGTTTCGCCCGCCGTGAGCCAGATGATTGCGTCGATGTTTGCCACCGGCCGCTACGCCAATCAGGACAAGCTCCTCACCGAAGCGCGTTTGTTGAGTGAACGAGATCGACTTCGCGATCAGCTCGATGCCGGGGCCGCCCAATTGGCATCCGGGCAATATACCGACTACGATCCGGCCGCGCTGTGTCGGCGTTTCGATGATTTCAAGACCGGCAAGAGCTTTCGGCCGCAGTGAGCTGAGCGATGGCGATCGTCCGCCTATCTCACCTGGCCGACCGCGATCTCGATTCAATTCGCGACTTCATATTCGAGAACAATCCTGCGGCAGCGAATGCCGTCCTGGAAGAACTCTTCAATGCGCTCGAATTGCTGGCAGCGAATTCTCAATTGGGCGAGCGACACGAAGACTTGCAACCTGGACTGCGCCCTTTCTCCGTGCGACCGTACGCGATCATGTATCAGGATGCTTCGGACGGAATCCATGTAGTCCGTATCGTCCACGGTGCACGTGACTTTCCCGCACTCTTTTCTCAAGGATCGTAGCAGCGTCGGATACCACTGGATTAGCGGTATGAACCGTCATTCAAGCCGACTTCCGAATGGATCAACTGCGCGTTTGCCATCTGCAGCCCAGCAGGGCGAGCATGCAGAGGAGTGCGGTGGCCAGACCCGCCGGTTCCGGAATTCGATGACCTTCGATGGTGATGCGATGGCCAAAGTAGAGATCGTACCAGTGGCCGTCGCCCCAGAGATCGCGGCCGGGGATGACGTTCCGCCAGGCGTTGATGCGGTAAGTAATCTGGTCGATCTCGTAGCCCTGGAGATCGACGGCGACGCCGCAGGATTGGAAGTAGTTGCATTCTCGCGTACCACCTGCGCCGCCAGGTCCGTTGGTGGTAAACAGCCACTGTTCGTTGCCATCGGTCAGATAGTCAGCGAATGCCGCGAAGCCGGGGTCGCTCTGCCGCGTGCTGACGAAGGTTTTGCCGATGTCGGCTTGAGTTAATGTCAGATTGGAAAACACGGAGGCCAAGATGCCGTCGACCGTTACGGGCTCGACGTGCAGCAGCGGCGAGAAGCTGGTGAAGGGCGTCGTCGTGTAAGCGCCGAAGGTCAACTGCTCGGGGGTG
>CAZGMU010000747.1:0-1583 GCA_964526975.1 uncultured Planctomycetaceae bacterium | reverse complement strand
AACCCGCGACCGTCCCATCAACCTCTGCAATCAACCAGGGATAGTCGACGGTGACCCGCGCAATTCGTTGTTTCATTTCTTCGAGCGAGGGCGCAACGGTCTCAAACGAAACGCAGGTCGTATCGCAGTACGGGCCATAGATTGCAAGGATGCCGACCGCGTCAGCCGGTTCGGCAAATCGAATGCGCGCAAACATCGAGACCACCTTCGCCTCAGCAGATGCACCAGGAGCATTTTCGCTGAATTGGCCCATTTTAATGGCGCTGGCGTCGCGCGCGAACAGTGGGCCGAAGATACCAAGTTCGCCGTTACGCCTCGGGCGGCTGGTAGAATAGCTCGACATGACATTCCAGTCCGCGGATAATCGTGTTTAGCCTGGTTCCTCGACCCCACGAACTTAGGTCTGGCTACAGTTAGAGCGAATTCATGGCGTGCCATCAGATACAACAGCGACTGCCCGCGATTGCGCGAACGAAGCTGCTTGTGGGCGTTCTGTGCTGGACAGTGGTCGCCCTGCCTTCCATTGGGCAAGTTGTCGGCCAGCCGCCGCCGTTCGCGACTATTTCGGCTTTGCCGAAAGCCGATTTCGTCCGTGACGTTCAGCCGTTGCTAGCCTCAAAGTGCGTGCGCTGCCATGGGCCGCAGACCGCGGAAGGTGGACTTCGACTGGATCAGCGCGAAGGAGCTACGGCGAAGCTTGAGTCGGGTAAGCACGCAGTGGCGCCGGGCTCGCCCGGTGAGAGTGAGATACTACGACGCGTCACGGCGGATGTATCGGAACGGATGCCGCCTGAGGGCGAGCCGCTCAGCGAACTGGAGATTTCGACCTTACAGCAATGGATTCAGCTTGGCGCGGAATGGCCCGACCACTGGGCTTACCGCCCCCTCGCCGCGAGTACACCGCCGGAGTTTTCCGATCCGAATCTACAGAGTTGGATTCGTACTCCGGTTGATCAGTTTGTTTTGAGGTCACTTGTCGACCACGGCCTGCGACCGGCGCCGGAAGCGAATCGCTTAACGTTAATCAGAAGAGTCTATTTCGACCTGATCGGGCTGCCGCCCCTGCCCGATGAAGTCGCTGCCTTTCTAACCGACGATTCTCCCGGCGCATATGACCGGCTCGTCGAACGTTTGCTGGCAAGTCCACGCTATGGGGAGCGCTGGGCGCGGCATTGGATGGATGTCGTTCATTACGCTGACTCACACGGCTTTGAGCACGACCTGCCACGAGAAATCTGGCCCTATCGTGACTATCTGATCAAAGCCTTCAATTCGGACAAGCCGTACTCCGTTTTCGTCCGTGAGCAGGTTGCCGGCGATGCACTTGAGCCGGATAACGCAGAAGCCCTCGCGGCGACCGGCTTCTTGGCTGCGGGTCCGTGGGACCAAAGTACGCTGCAATCAGGGCAAAAAGACACCGCCGACTATTTGTTGGCCCAGTATCTCGATCGCGACGATATCGTTTCCAACGTCATGACGACGTTTGTGAGCAGCACGGTACATTGCGCTCGATGCCACGACCACAAGTTCGATCCAATCAGCCAGGCCGACTACTACGGCCTGCAAGCAGTGTTCGCGGGTAT
>CAZGMU010000746.1:0-1592 GCA_964526975.1 uncultured Planctomycetaceae bacterium | reverse complement strand
AGTGCTTGTGGAGATGCGATTGTGGCGAATGTCGGCGTCGTTGGGCCGGGTGAGTGTGTATACTTCCCGTTCACCCGACTCGATGTCGCGAATATGTACGTGGCAGCCTAGCGAGATAGCTGGGTGTATGTTGGTTTGGAGTATCATTGGTAACTCCTCTGATGAGGGTAGACGGTTGAAAAAGAAAAACGAGATAAGGGGGACCTTAGCTGCGGACCAACTGGCGACGCTGAGTGCGAAGCTTCTTAATGCGCCGGTCAACGCAGCTGCGAATTCGTCGATCGCCAGGGCCGACACAGAGATAGTTCCCTCCGACCGAAATAAGATGTCGATGCGGCAACGAATGTCTAGGCCACCTCGCGGCCCGTTCACGTCTTCGATCCAAACGTCGATGTTTCGCACACGGCGTTCGAACCGCCCGAGTGCGCTGGTTAGAATGCGCCTTACAGCGCGTCGATGTTTCGTCGTTAGTGAAACGCCGCGAGCACGGAGCGAGTAGCGTATCTCGCGCGAGGTGTCGGATAATAGCCGATGCGTTGCCATGTAAAGTTCCTTGGTGGGCTGCTCCAAACGGTTCAGAAACAGAGTATTTGACTTCCAAAGCAATTACCGCGCCGAAGGATCCCAAGAGTGTTCGATAACCGCTCATATACTCATTTTGCGATCTTTGCCATGTTCGAAAGTTAACTGAGCGTCAATCGTTGTTGACGCTGACATTGGCTGTTGACATTGCGCAGCTTAGACAAGGCCGATACGCATGGCACGTGGCTTGCCGGTGATACGAACGTAAGTATGAATGGGAGACCAACAAATGAGACGTCGAAGCTGCTTGATTACCGATTCCGACCGGTGCCGGCTGGGAACATTGCTCTCGTCCGGCGAGAACCGGGCGTGGGGAAAAGCGACTTGCGTGAGAACGCTTGATGCGCGCTTGGAAGATGCCGAGGCGGTCACCAGGCAACAGACACCGGACTGCCTCGTAACGATGAACAGCACGGTGGAGCTAATGGACCTGTGGTCAGGCGATCGCCGGCGGGTGACATTGGTCTACCCAGCGGATCGTAGTTTCGTGTCCGATAGCATTTCAGTATTTGAGCCTTTCGGGACACAATTGCTCGGAAGTCAAGTGGGGGACGTGCTGTTCCATGAAAAGAGGCAAGTGCGCATCACGCGAGTGGTTTACCAGCCTGAAACGGCCGGGGACTACCATCTATAATAGGCCATGATAGCTTCGGGGATTGTTCACGGGGGAATGCGTGTCGCACAATAAAAAAAGCCAAGCAAAAACGTCAGCAAGTCAGGGCAGCATCGTGCCGGAGGATCGCTGGTTCCGCGCCGTTGCCGACTATACGAACGACTGGGAAAGCTGGCACGGTCCCAATGGCAAGTTGATGTGGGTGAATTTAGCGGTCGAACGGCTAACGGGATACTCGGTAGACGAGTGTTTAAAAATGGGCGATTATCCCATTCCGTTGATTCACCCGGAGGACCGCGAGCAGATCACCGGGATACTAGAGAAAGCGCTTGATCGCAGTTCTGGCGAACATATCGAATTTCGTAGCGTGCATAGGAGCGGGGAGATTCGCTGGATG
>CAZGMU010000745.1:0-1599 GCA_964526975.1 uncultured Planctomycetaceae bacterium | reverse complement strand
GGTACATTCGCCGCGGTGAAAAGATTGTTGGTCCGGCTGACCTCGCTAAGCTGCGCGAACTTGTTGCCGATGGGCGTTTGTTGCCGACCGATCAACTCGCTAAAGACATTGCCGGCCCCTGGCAAGAAGCTGGATCGACCAAACTATTCGCCGAACAGCCGGCCACGCCATCTACCACCATCGTGCGAACGCCTGCTGCTCCGCCGCCGGCCGTCCTTATCGCTGATCGCGAGCCACCGGCGCCATCGATTGTGAGCAAAGGACTAACGGTATTTGCGGCTATCGGTCGCGGTATGCTGGTTACGGGCGGCGCGATGCGACGGGCGATGGCCACCCGCTCACAACGGAAGCACGAGATCAAGCTCGCCCGGATTCAGGCGAGCGCGGTAAAATCGCCGGCTCCGCCGACAACAGCAAGGCCGCCGGCTGCCCCCACCATCCACCAAACGACCGTCGTTCAAGTCGTCAACAAAAATAAAAACGCGCAGACGATCTATGGCTGTTCCGGCTGCGGTACCTTGCTGTTGCTGATCATCCTGGCCGTGATCGCGCTTGCCATCTTTTCGCAATGATCGTTATCAAGTAACACAAATGGGAGCCAAATGAAACCCTTCCTGTCAGCCCTGGTCGTCGCGTGGTTAGCGGCCGGCATAGCACGCGCGAAAGGCCCTGGTATCGAAGCGTTTGCCGTTCTTTCGCAAATCCAGCGGACGGTTGACCTGGGGGAGTGTTACGATGAATACAAGCAATACGAAAAGTCTCGCACCATTGAAGCGGAATCGCGTAGAAGTGAACTCAAGAAACGAATCGCCTACATCGAAGATCCTCGCAATCCCTACTTCGCCGAGGGCTCGTTTGATTGGCAGAGACTTAAGATTGGCACTATTGGTCGAATCGACGAACGGTTGATTGATGTAGTCCAAACCCTCGATGGACACTCAGCTATAACCGAATTCCCTTATTATGTGGAAAGAATTCACCGCCATCGCCCACTGCCAGATGGCCGCTTCTCGTCTGAGCGCGGTGCAGCAACTGGCAGCAACGGCCGCGGAGGTACAACGATCATGCTCCGCAACGTGGAAACAGCTGGGTGGGTCGACAGAGAATCCAGGCTCATAAGCGGCGTGTTTGTCGTGGATGGCACGGAACGATACAACACCGCCCTGGGATCGAACACCGTTTTTGTCTTGAAGCAATTGGACATTAAGGGCATTGCGGACAAGTTCACTCGAAAGTCCGATTTGCGAAAGTGGACTTCAACTGGCGGTCACGAGACTAGCGCGGTTTTTGTTCGGCTCAATCGTGGCGATGTGACATTATATAAGCCCGATGGGAAATTTATTGATGTCCCGCTTGAGAAGCTGAGCCAAGCAGACAAAGAATTCGTGCGATTGAAGGTCAAGGAATTAGCCGTTCACAAATACGCGCGGCCGAAAAGGCGATAGCCATCTCGCTACGAGATGCGGCCTGGGGCCTAGCTGCTACACGCTTCCCCCGTCGCCTGCTCCCTTGATCGGCGGCAGACAATCGCAAATCTTGGCGTTGTCCACGGCGTCGAACGAAAACGTACCAAGCACGGCCTTTCGGCCGCCGAGGTAC
>CAZGMU010000744.1:870-1608 GCA_964526975.1 uncultured Planctomycetaceae bacterium | reverse complement strand
CGCACGAAGCCATACACGGCCCGTCGATGTTGCCAAGTATCGTACGGTGCCAGGTAGCCGGCGGCGACATTGGACGAAAGGTGATCCTTGCGAGCCAGCGTCATTCTCAGGGCGGCCAAACTAAACGCATTGCCCCCCTGCACTGCGAGGCGGCCGATCAACGGCCACCGGCAGGCGCGAATTCGCCAAGGGATGTACCGCGGCGTAAATGCGCCGGTGTTGAACAACACCACGCGCTCTAGCCGTTCCTGCAACCGAAGCATCGCCCCCAGACCAATCGCACCGCCCCAATCCTGGGCAACTAGCGTAATTTGCTCAAGCTTCAGCTGGTCGACCAGGTCACACAAGTTCTGGATGTGGTCATCGAGCTGAAGAAACCGCGATGGCTTTTCGCTTAGACCACAGCCAAGGTGATCCGGCGCTATGCAACGATAAGTCGGCCTGAAAGCCGTGATCAGGCGACGCCAGTGGAACGACCAGGTGGGGTTGCCGTGAACGAACAGCAGCGTCCCCGCGGCACTGCCGCTGGCTGGATCGGGTCGTTCATCCAGGTAGTGCATACGGCCCGACGCTACATCGGCCCAGTGCGAATCGAACGGATAGAGCGGCCGCCAGCGTTCGGTGCGAGATGGAGTTTGCTCTGCCATGCTGGAAGCCAGGTTGGAAATACAGGATAATGGAGCCGGACCAACCAGCATCCCGTATCTGGCCGCGAATGCCTAGCCTGCCATGCCCAGC
>CAZGMU010000744.1:0-849 GCA_964526975.1 uncultured Planctomycetaceae bacterium | reverse complement strand
ACGGTCGAAAACTACGCCAAAGCGATCTACCAGCTCGCGCAAGCCAGCGGCGACGGGGCCGTCGCTACCGGGCAAATAGCAAACGCGCTGGGGGTGCTGCCAGGCACGGTCACCAGCATGCTCAAAACACTCGACGAGAGCAACTTGGCGACCTATACGCCGTACGAGGGCGTTCGGCTGACTCCCTCCGGCAAGGCGCTGGCCCTGCGCGTGGTGCGGCGCCATCGACTGATCGAGCAATTTCTCACTGAAACGCTGAACCTCTCGTGGGACGAAGTTCACGAAGAAGCTGAGCACATGGAGCACGCGGTCAGCGATGCGCTCGTCGATCGTATCGATGCCTACCTGGGGCACCCTTCGACCGACCCCCACGGCGACCCGATTCCGACGGCGGATGGCATGATGGCCGAGGCAGCCGACCGGCCGCTGGTAGGCTGCTCGGCGGGCGATCGATTCCGGATTGCCCGAGTGATTGATCAGTCACCCGATTTCTTACGCAACCTGTCCCAAATGGGACTTGCGATTGGGGCGCAAGGCTCGCTCGTGGCGAACGACGATGCGCGCGACAATCTCACGATTCGAATCGGCAGCCACGATACAACATTGGCCCGTGATATTGCCGCGAAGGTGATGGTTCACTAGAGGGTACCTGAATTCGCAAGACCCCCAGCAAATCTTCGACCACGCGGGCAATTCCAGCATCTTCACCACCTTTGACGGCCGGCCGTGCCAAGCGTACAACTTGAGAAGCGATTCAACGCACGATTGCCAGTGAGGGGCCTCTGCAAAGGGGGCCTAACGAACCTGGTCAGGGTGGAAACACAGCAGCCATAAGTCTGCGTCTCTTTG
>CAZGMU010000743.1:0-1614 GCA_964526975.1 uncultured Planctomycetaceae bacterium | reverse complement strand
CTCGGACGAGAGGCCGGCATAGGTGCCGCGAAGGCCTTCGGGGATCTCTTCGTTCAGTTTGGTGAAGCCCTTTACGTGCAACTCATAAATCAGCGTGCGATGCGAGGGAGTTTTGGGGGCGCGGTCGTCGCCCCAGGTGAACGCCTCGTCGATCACGCAGCCGAGCGGCGCATCGGCGGCACTGTCTAATTTGCTGTAAGAAAGGTCGGCCTCCTTGTCGCCGATGACATATCCGGAAAGCGCGTCGGTCCAGTTGGGCATGCGAGCAACTGCCTTTGCGTACGGATCGAGAAGGAGCTTATGCTCGTTGAAGCGGTGGCCCTTTGCGGGCTCATACGGGCCGTAGACGCGGTAGCCGTAGAGCTGACCGGGGCGAGCGTCTGGCAGGTAGAGGTGCCAGACCATATCAGTCTGCTCGGGCATGACGATGCGCTGCGATTCCTCTTTGTCGCCGACGTCGTCGAATAGACACAATTCGACTTTCGTAGCATTCTCGCTGTAGAGGGCGAAATTGACGCCGCGGCCATCCCAGGTGGAGCCGAGTGGATAAGGACGACCAGGCCAGATGCGCACGGGAGAATTATCTTTCATTCGAACCTTCCTAGTTAGACGTCAGCAATGTGACGGGAAAGACCTTGAATAGTTTAGCGACATTCAGTGAAGAAGCGCCAGCAATAATATCTGGTTCCATTGCATGGCCTGCGAATTTACAGCGCCAAGTGTTTCGAAAATCGTTGGGCAGAAGGAGCCGAGTTCCGGCCCATTCGGGAACTTGAGGGTAATCTGCGGCGGGCTTTCCGGCTGCGCGTGCCAGGAGTTGCTGGAAATGGCGCGGAACACAGACAATTACAACTTGCTCCTTGTCTCGACGGGCAAAACTCAGAACGTGGTTTGCCCCCTCGCCTACCGCGTTGAGGGGGAGGTATTCCCCAAACGCGAAGAGGTCGGGGCTTGCTTGCCGAGTTGTCAGGCAACGCGTGGTGATCCACAATTTAATATCTGGGTCTGGCCAACGGGCGCTCAAGTCGCGTGCTGCGGTTTGAAAATTGGATTGGGCCGCATGTTGCAGTTTTTGCAAACGATCGCGGCGACACTGGTAGTCGACCGGTCGCCGGTTGTCTGGATCGACAAGGTTGAAGTCCCAAAGCTCGGTACCGCGATAAAAATCGGGTGTACCCGGTAGCGTCGACTTAAGAACTAGTTGGGCAAGCGAATTGACATAGCCGCTGCAGGCAACCTGGTCGACGAACCGCGCCAGGTCTGCGCGAAATGCGGTCCCCTGCTCTCCCAAGAGATCGGCAATGAATTCGTGAAGCGCTTTCTCGCGCTCTTCGGAGGGATTCATCCACGAAGTATGAAACTTTGCTTCGCGGGTTGCTTTCTGCATGTACTGTGAGATTCGATCGCGATAGTCGGTCAGATCGATGCTTTCGCTCCGGCCTGCCGGCCACGAGCCGACAAGCGTTTGGTAGAGGAGATACTCTTCATTTGCATCGGGAACCGGATCGCCGTCGACCTCGCGAGTAAAAGCCTGGTTCACTTTTCGCCAACGGTCGACGGCCCGCGCCCACTCTTCAGGTAGTTCGGAAAGGACGTGCAGTCGGGCACGGAGAT
>CAZGMU010000742.1:0-1618 GCA_964526975.1 uncultured Planctomycetaceae bacterium | reverse complement strand
GTGTCGACGTAGGCATCGACTTCTGTTGCGTCGGCGGCGCTCAACAGCACTGCCGTCGGATCGACGATCTTTTCGGAGGCCGACGTGTTGGGGTCGTTCCGACGCGGTGGCGAGCGGCCGATCGTGGCATCGTTGGCGTAGCGCACGAGGCCGGCGCTGATCGCTAGCTCAGTTTCGGCCAAATCGTCGGCCGAAGCTCCAGGCTCAGACAGCACTGTCGGCATGTAAAGCCGGGCATCGAAACCTTCACGATTAACCTTTTTCAATGAAGCGATCAGTGCCGTGCCTTGCGGCGTCAAGCCGCTATTATTGACCCATACTGGTTCGTATTGCCGGGACTGGTAGAAACTCGCGAACCGATCGATGGGCGTCTGCTGACCGGCGAGAACGATAGGCGTCGTCGCTTCTAGACGTTTGGCCAACGCCGCCGCAATTGCCTTATCGGCAAAAGCCGTTTCGGCCGGTGCCGGGCTCGTCGCAGGAGGAGTCGCGGTTGAGGCGGTGCTTTCGCTTCCGAAGATGGCGGCGCGGGTTTCGGCGCAAGCGGCGATCGACCAGGGCAGCAACGCTGCCAGGCAGGTCAACCCCACCGTCAGCCAGCGGGCTTGGCCCCGTTGCCGTCCGACTATGACCCGAAAAGGGCTCCGCCGCATGGGAACGGCAAGGCGCTCTCCTGCAGGGACGGGGATTGACCGCTCTGGTTGTTTCCCGGCTTGGTTCGAAACGAGACGAGCCGCCGATTTCACTTCAACACCTCTTCCGCAGAACTCTTCGGTTTTTTTGATATTAAGGTCACGCCCACGAAGATGACCACCATACCGGCAACTTGCAACAGATCGAGATCGGTCCCAAGCCATATGTAACCGGCGATTCCCACAAAGACGAGAGAGATACCTACCATTACCGGGTAGGCAACCGCCAGCGGAAGAATAGCCAAGGCACGGGAATAAAATACAAAGGAGGCGCCGAGGAGCGCTAGAGATGCGAAAAAACCTAGCTCAAAGAACATATCCAGCGAAAGCGCTCGCCCTTTGTAGCTGGTTTCCAGGACCAAGTTTCCTGCGTTCAGCAAAACAATGGCGATCGCCAACAGGATCCATGAGCGCTGCGTATCTGTAATCCGCACCGGGAGCTCTCCTCCGTTCACGGTGAGAGGGACTTCATCGGTACCGTCGCCCCCGCCGAGTTCAGCGCCTGGATCTCATGGGAAGTGGCGCCGCTCTTGATCAGCAACATGCCAATGATAATGAGCGCAAGGCCGACGAAGTGCCTTGATGACAGGCTCTCTTTGAACCACAGCGCTGCAGTGATGGTGACCAGCACCATGCTGCTACCGATCAGAATCGGATAAGCGATGTTCAGAGGAATTCCGGTAAGTGCAACGGAAAAGAAAACCAGCCCCAATACCTGCACGCCGCACGCGAGGCATAAGACAACCAGATGCCAACGTCCGGAAAAATGGTGCGACCAATTGGCGATCACATTGCCACCGCCACTGCAGAGGATCGTTACCGCCAGGGCTAGCCAGGAAATCGGTATCAGTTCATGCCTCACTACATTCGCCTAAACGAGAAGCGGCAAGTCTTTCTCAAATCTTGCAGAATCGTGACACACCACC
>CAZGMU010000741.1:368-1620 GCA_964526975.1 uncultured Planctomycetaceae bacterium | reverse complement strand
GCGGAAGCTCTTCGAGTCGAGGCGAGCGGACCGGTGCAAAGCTGGGCAGGGCTGTTCGCACGCCTTTCGACCATACGAGCGATCGATTGTTTGCGACGCCGCCGCAAGACCCAAACGATTGTCGACGAGGATCGTGCAAGTCGGGCCGGTCCGCACGAACATGCCGTTGGCGCAGAGCTAGCCGCCTGGCTACGAGACGCTGCGGCCAAGTTGCCGGAGCAGCAGGCGGCCGTCTTCTCACTGACTCATTTCGAGCAACTTGACCGCAATGAAGTCGCGGCGATCCTAAACATCTCGCCTGAATCCGTTTCCACCGCGCTATACAAAGCGCGACAACGGCTGCAGGAACAACTCAACATATTTCAAGGAGCACAAAACCAATGACAAACCACGATCAATCCTTTGTTCCTCCCCCCGAACTGGATCCACAGCTGGAGTCGGCCGTGTGGTCGGTACTTTCCGAACCAATCGATATGAATGCCGTCGAACGTGTGAAGAATCGCGCTCGGACCATGCAAGGGGACTTACGCGGGCCGGTTAGCCGGGTGGCTTCGCCAGCGCTACAGCGGCGTGGACTGTTCGCGCTGATGTCACTCGCGGCGGCCGTTTTGCTCGTTATTGGCGCGACGCTATTTTCACCTTCGACTTCTAGTGCGTTCGCCGAAGCGATCAAGCAATTGAAGTCGACGGGAGCCTTTCGGTTTACGAAGTTGATTTATACTACTCAACAAGAGAATCCGATCGAAGTGCAGGTCATGGTGGCCAAGGACGGGCGCAAGAGAGATGCGTCGTCGGGCACTGTGTCGATCATGAATTCCGACGGTCAGTTGCGGGTGACACTAATTGAAGCGACCAAGACCGCAATTGTCGCTCCCGCTCGCGAAATGCCGCATATTCGGGCGCAGAGTCAGCTAGCCTGGCTGGAACAACTCAAGTCGCATGGATCCAAACCGGACCAAAAGCTTGGCGCCAAAACGTTGGACGGCCGCAGTGTCGAAGGCTTTGTGGCGAAGCAAGGACAGAACGAGTTTACGATTTGGGTGGATTCGAAGACCAACGATCTCGTACAAATCGAGCATGGCGGAATGGTCGAAGGTTCTCCGATTGCCAAAGTAGTCATGAAGGACTTTCGGTTCAATGAAACCTTCGATGAGTCGCTGTTCAGCTTCGATGTTCCAAGCGGCTACAAGGTGATGGAGTCGCTACCTGCTGTTCCTCTGCTGTCCGGCGAAGAGAGCATTGTCGTGGCTTT
>CAZGMU010000741.1:0-325 GCA_964526975.1 uncultured Planctomycetaceae bacterium | reverse complement strand
GCCGATTGGGGCGAGTGGGCCGTGTTGTTCTCGAAGAAGGATGTATCGCGGCAGGAGAGTGCTGCCACTATGTCGAGCTTGGGGACCATTACGCCCTTTCTGTTCTCCATGTCGAAGGATGACTACCAGTACCTGGGAGCGGGAAAGACCACGACCGATCCTCGCACGATCGTGTTCTGGTACCGCAACAAGGATCAGCAGATCCGAGCGATTTACAATGATCTGACGGTGGCGGTCATCCAGGAGACCGACTTACCCAAAGACAAATAGGCTATCGCATGAGATCGATTCGGCGTGATTCGCAAATGGCACGTGGAACTCGACC
>CAZGMU010000740.1:0-1636 GCA_964526975.1 uncultured Planctomycetaceae bacterium | reverse complement strand
ATGCGAATCGGCTTGTGGTTAAATTTGCCACTTGCCATCGTAGTCCTTGTCTTATTTGCTGTTTTTTTCCCAATATTGGCTGTCCTGCACTTTCTGAAAACCGACTCGGTTCACGCGGCGAGTTGTAGCAGGCGTTCGTAGAGGGCGCGGATTTTTGAGGAGCGGCGGTGGCTGGGTGAAAGGGTGGAATATTCATTGAGCAGCGTCTGGCGGCGCAAGGCTTTGCGGCGGTCGGCGTGAGACGGGCGACGGTCGGGATCGTCCCACGGCGAATCGGCGCGGTCGCGAATCGCCTCGACCGGTTTGTTCCAGGCCCAGCATTCCACCAGCGTCTGCATCCACAGGTTCAAGTTGAACGCCGCCACGTTGGTCCAGACGTTTCGCACTTGTTGCTGACCGGCGCCCCAGACTTCCTTCACGTCGTGAAAGTCTTGCTCGATAGCCGCTCGGTCGGCAAACGCCTCGATGATCTCGCGCGGCAGAGCATCGGGTTCGGTGCAGAAGAAGAACTGGCAGCCCTGATCTTCCTTGACGATCACGACGCGAATCACGCCGTCGGCCGGAGGATAGGTGGCCAAGAAGGTTTTGAACGTCTTCGTGGCCAGGCGGCCGTAGACGAAACATTCGAACTGCGTCCAGCCCTGCGGATGAGCCGCCCGACGGGCGAGATGTATCCGCTGCACGCCATACTTTCGCGGTCGGCCGCGGGTGCGTGTCTGGGGCGGCTTCGGCAAATCGCGCAACGCCGCATCCTTCCGCAAGCGACTGACGACCGTGATGCCGGCCGTCTTGAGCGGCAGCAAGAAGTTGCGTTTGGCATAGGCCCCGTCGGCAACGACCCACACCGTTTTGCCTGCCCGTTTCGCCAGTTCGGCGAAACGGAGCAGCGAGCCGACGGCCAATTGCAATTTGGTGTGAAACCGCCAGCCATGTTTTTGCGGAATCTTGGCGACGTCCTTGGCCCGGACGTACATCAACCCCAACAGCGGCAACCCGATGGTCTGCCAAAGCGGATGACGCATCACGAGCGAAATCGTGACCCAAATGTGGCCGTAGAGAAACTTCTGGTCGGCCGGCCCTGGCGTGGGATTGTGATGGATGCCGGCGCCTTGCACTTGAGGCCCGTAGCGTTTGGTGGGCGAATCGTCGACGGCCAGCAGCAGTCGCGGCCCGGTCTCGAGCCTCGCCAGCAGCAGGACGAAGAGTTGCTCGGCCACCTCCTTGGCCTTGCGTCCGAGCGGCTGCAAGAAGTAATAATAGTCGGCGAAGTCGTGACAAATTCCGACCGCGCGGAGCCAACTCGTCACCGTGCGGCGCCCGCGAGCAAAGAGCATCCCGAGGAGAATCAGCGACAGCCGCCAGCGATTACGGGCATGCAACCCGGCGGCCAACCAACCCACCCAGCACTGCCAATCCTCCGGCGGTCGATAGCGAACCATCCTTGGCTCTCCCTTTGTGCGGCGTCCTTAGCAACCGCAGCATGAGGGGAGAGCCTTTATCATTACAGATCAGTTTTCAGAAAGTGCAGTAGAGAGACAAACGAAAGACGCAGAAGTCGAGTCGAGTTGACATTGAAGAATTCTTCCGGCTCCGCGCTCTCGATATGTGCTTTCACATCGGCTTGCAGCTTGCAGCG
>CAZGMU010000739.1:0-1643 GCA_964526975.1 uncultured Planctomycetaceae bacterium | reverse complement strand
CCGACTCGACAAATCCGGCAATTGCCTGCTCGCCGAACATGTCTTGGCCGACGCGGGCGACGAAGGTGACGGTGCCGCCAGCTTTGGCGGCCGCGGTGGCCTGATTGGCCCCCTTACCGCCGGCGGCCGTGACAAATTCGCCGCCGAGAATGGTTTCGCCCGGCTTCGGGATGCGGTCGAGCTTGAGAATCATGTCGGTATTTGAACTACCGACAACGACGATCTTGGCTTTCATATTGGCCCTGCGGCAGGAGTCTTAAATACCAGCCATTATGATAGTTAAACTCGTGCCAGCGGGCGACGGGCCGGCCGCCATTTCAGTTTGTCATTCTGAGCGCAGCGAAGAATCTACGCCGGGGTAACGGAGATCCTTCGGTCGCCTAGGCTCCCCTAGGATGACAATAGCACCTGGGCTTCTTCACGATGGCAAAGACCGATAAGTGCGATAAACGGCCTCGATTTTCGGCGGTACGACCTTCGGGGCCTGTGCGTCGGGCTCGGTATTCGCCTTGATGATCAGCCCAATGCCGACGATGAACAACGCGAACATTAGAGCCAGCAAACCATTGGTGCCCGGTTTCGCGTTCTTGAATTCCTTCCAAATGAAAACGCCCCAGAACGCGGCCACCATCGTGGCCCCTTGGCCGAGTCCATAGGAAATGGCGTAACCGGCCCGGTCGCCGGCCAGAATGGCGAACGACATTCCAACTCCCCAAATCATGCCACCGATAATTCCGACGGCATGGAGCCAGGGCGTTCCCTTGCGGAAGTAATCGCCGAACGGAACTGGGTCGCCGACGAATGGTTTCATCATCACGATCGTGTTGATAACGAAGCTCGACAGAAACAGCCCTAGTGCGAAAAAGAACAGAGCTGTGTAAGGAGTCAGCATACCGGCCGATTCCGGGGCGTTGATCGCGTCGAGAGATTTCGGCATCGATCGCTGCACAAAGACAAAGAATTGCGACATCAATATCCCGCACAGCACGGAAAGAACGATGCCTTTGGCCGACGCCTTGCGGCCCTCTGAGGGGATACGCCGGTAGGCAATTGCGTCAATAACAATGGCGGCAGCGATGCACGCGACACCAATGAACAGCAAAGTTGGGTTGAAGACCTTCTCTGGGTTCTCGCGGTACGACGTGAAAACGCCAATCACGAGCGCGAGCCCGATGCCGACTGGAAACGCTACGGCCATACCCGCGATATCGATCGCAGCGACCAGCAAGATATTGGCGATGTTAAAGATGACGCCGCCGAGCAATGCAGAGCGGATCGCCGAGCCACTCGCTTGCTTCAGGTCGGCCATGAACGTGCGGCCGTGGTCGCCGCCGGTGCTGCCCAGCGTAAAGGCGAAGATCAGCGTGAGGATCAGCACGCCCAGGCAGTAGTCCCAGTAGAACAATTGAAATCGCCATTCCTTCGAGGCCAGCTTTTGTGTATTGGCCCATGATCCCCAACAGATCATGGTGATAATGCACATCAGAACCGCAACGGAATACGAATCAATTGTCACCATAGAGCTGACCCGCCAAATTGGAAACTGAGCGAACCGAATGACGCCGACGTCACCGAACTAGGCGACGTTAGTGCGATTATGACCTGTGCTATCACTCAAAGTCCAGCGCAGTCGAGGCAAATGG
>CAZGMU010000738.1:0-1648 GCA_964526975.1 uncultured Planctomycetaceae bacterium | reverse complement strand
GATTAGTCGGCAAAGAACGTCGCGAATACGATGAAGGTCCACTTGCGACTTTCCATTTTCTGGCAAGTCACTCGGTACCAACTCGTAGAGTTCAACGACTCCCTCAAGATTGCCATCGTTGAGGTGGCGTTCGAACAGTCGCGGCCAATCTTCAGGTTTCGATACCGTCCCACGGGTTCTGTAAAAGTCAGCATTGCTAGCTGAGGAGTTTGGCACAAAAAAGGCGGGTCAATCTTGGTGTCCTGTTGAGTGTTCAATCACAAAGGAGACCAATCATGACCCACCAGATGAATTCTAACAGTTTCGAGCAGGTGTTCCAGTCGCTGGCCGAGCAGGGCTTCGACGGCATGGCCCAGGCGATGCAACTCTTGCTCAACGAAGTGATGAAGATCGAGCGTCAGCAAGCGCTCGGTGCGGCTCCCTTCGAGCGCAGCGATGTCCGGCGAGGACAAGCCAACGGCTTCAAGCCAAAGCATGTGAAGACGCGGATCGGTGAGCTCGCGCTGCAAGTGCCGCAGGTGCGCGGCATGAAGTTCTATCCCAGCGCGCTCGAGCGTGGCGTGCGCAGCGAGAAGGCTTTGAAACTGGCCTTGGCCGAGATGTACGTGCAAGGCGTTTCCACACGGAAGATGGCCCAGATCACCGAGGAACTGTGCGGGTGCGAAGTCTCCAGCAGCGAAGTCAGTCGGGCTGCCGCGCTCTTGGATGAAGAACTCGACAAGTGGCGCAACCGGCCGCTGGGCGAAGTGAAGTATTTGATTCTCGACGCCCGTTATGAAAAAGTTCGGCACGGTGGCAGTGTCGTGTCTTGCGCGGTATTCGTGGCGATTGGCGTCGATGTCGAGGGCAAACGCTCCGTGCTGGGTGTGAGCGTCTCGCTTTCGGAAGCGGAAGTTCATTGGCGGGAGTTCTTCAAGTCGCTACTGGCACGCGGGCTGCACGGCGTGGAACTCATCACCAGCGATGCCCACGCGGGCCTGCAAGCAGCGCGGCAAGCGTGCTTCGCGGGCGTGCCGTGGCAACGCTGCCAGTTTCACTTGTTGCACAATGCGCTGGCGCACGTGCCGAAGCAGGAGATGAAACGGGAAGTAATGGACGACGTGCGGGCGGTACTCGATGCGCCGGAGGAACCGTCGGCCCGCAGGCAGCTGGCCCAGGTTGTGGAGAAATATGCGACCAAGGCACCGCAGCTTGCGGCCTGGCTGGAAGCGAACGTGCCGGAAGGGTTGACGGTCTTGCGGTTGCCACCCTCGCATCGGGTACGGCTGCGGACAACCAACATGCTGGAGCGATTGAATCGAGAGTTAAAACGTCGCACGCGCATTGCGACGCTCTTTCCGAACGAGCGATCGCTGTTAAGATTAGTCAGCGCGCTGCTAATTGAGATCAGCGAAGAATGGGAGACCGGCAAACGCTACGTAACCTTCGACACCAAGTAACCCGCCCCAAAGGCCATTTTCAGCTTTTACAGAAAGAACGGGACGGTATCTTAGCTACCATGACTTGAATAGCACTGGGACAGACAAATTCCTGAAATCTTTGAAAGTTATGATGTTACCCCTTCCTTTACCTGCGCCAACGCCAGCATCGTCAACCGTGTCGCCTGCATTCGCTCCGTAGATAGCTAATATAAACTAAAGTTTACAAG
>CAZGMU010000737.1:0-1650 GCA_964526975.1 uncultured Planctomycetaceae bacterium | reverse complement strand
GGTCCTTCGCGAGCGCCAAACGGAAACTGCGTTCCGCCGAGCGAGCCTTTCCCTGATTCATCAAACGCCAGCCGTCGGAGGCGAGCTTCGCCGCGGGTTCGTTCTCAACCTTGGACGGTTCGATTTGCTGTCGCAGCTCATCGGGCAACTTGCCTTCTTTGGCCGCGGCCACAATCTGCTTGAGCATCGCATCATCCGGCTGCTGAGCTTGCGCCTTCTTGGCCCACGTTGCAGCCTGGTCGAACTTGCCCGTTAATGCATGAAGACGCGCCAAGCCAAACCAGGCCGCCGGCGCTTTCGGCGCGGCCTTCAGCAGAAACTTTTCCGCCTTCTCGTACTCCCGTTGAGACAGGTACGCTTGGCCAAGCCCATTGAGCGCCCCCGGATGATTGGGCTCCAGCGCCACCGATTTCTCGAATGCCTCGATGGCAGTCTGGGGCTCGCCACTATTGAAGCGCGACCATCCCAACCCGTTCCAGGAATTGGCCGATTCGGCATCCAAGGCGACCGCTTCCTCGAACTTCTTTCGAGCCGGCTCGAACTTTCCTTGTTGGAAAAGCGCCCACCCTTGTCGGCTCAACTCATCCCCACGCTCAATCTTGGCATCTTCACTAAGATGCGTCTTCTTGGCCGAGGCCTTGGCCGTCGGCTCCTGCGGCGGCGGACTGAACAGCGTCAGCCATCCCGCCAGTGCCGTCACTAATAACATTCCCATAACGATCACTCCTCCAAATAGAAACACAAACACTCGTCGGCGCACACGACGGCGCCGCTCTTCCTCACGTAAAGAACCTTGCAGCAAGCTGCCGGAGTCTTGCAAAACCTTCGCCAACATGGCTTCTTCGTCGGCTGGCTGGTTTACGTTGCGATTAGTGGATAGCTCGGCCATGGATGTATTCACTTCGAGTCAGTGGACGTATGAGTGGGAAATGGTCGAAAGGCAGTTTCGAAATTGGCTTTGAGGTAGCTGAATTCGCCAGAGTTCGGATCTACCGTTGTGCGACCGAATTCTGGCGAATTCAGCTAGTTGTTCATGCTCCTACACCGATTTGATGATCCGCGCCGCCTCATCGGTCGCGCGTTTGCCCGTGCCGACCGCATCGAGCGGCGTGCCACGCACCTCTTGCGTCGCAGCGATCTCCTGCCGAAGCGCGTCGATCACCTTGTCGAGCCGCGACCGCACCGTGGGATACGACACCCCTGCCTGCTCGGCAATCTGCTTGAGATTGCCGCCCGCCAGCACGAAAATCTCAATGAACCGCTGGTGCTCCGATGGCAGGTTCGACAACCGGGCCACCGGAAACGTGGCTTCCACCGAGATCCCGCAGCCCTGGCACGACATTCGGCTCACAGCCATCAACTGCTCACAATAAGGGCAAACATTAGAAACAGCCATCAGGGCACCACTTGCGCTTTATTCATTTACAAATAACATTAAATACATAAAATCAAACAAATGTCAACACCAAATCAATTTATTTAAAATCACAAAATTGCCTGCCATGTAATACACGAGAGACATTAGCGTCGGCGGCAACGCCGAATCTCCCATCATTACGAAAAAAGTAATCCGCTCTAATGGTCTGTCCGTGGTGAATGGATAGTGTAGCTGGACTCGCAAGAGTCCGGCCCATACGGTCAGGACCGAAT
>CAZGMU010000736.1:0-1651 GCA_964526975.1 uncultured Planctomycetaceae bacterium | reverse complement strand
GCAGTTCGAGCTTCACGTTCGGCGGCATCTTCCCGTCGGCGACCCAGGTGTAGACCGGGTAATAACCAGCCTCGGGGATGTTGGGAGTATAAGTAGCTGTGGCGGTTTCTGTGGCACTAACATTGGCGAAGCGATAGGAGACTGCATCCGCTACCGCGCCGTAATCTTCGTCGTAATAAACGGTAGCGGAGCTATTGGACCATGATCCCGCGAACGTCACTCCCACCGAATCATTGTCGAGCACGACTTCGTTGAATTGATGGCCAATCGGCCGCATGGGGGCGACCGTCGCACCTGCCCGGAGCAGGTAATCAGCGAAGTAGGTCATTTGGTCTTGGTTGCCGAATGGTTCAACGATCTCGTTGACGTCACCACGATTGGTGGTCAATTGACCGCTCAAGTATTCCCAGCCATGACCCGCGGACGTGTAGACAATCCTTCAAGCGAACCCGTCGGCATGGCGGTGAAATCGATGAGATCTTCAGCCGCTAGCGCAAGACGAGGCTCTAATGATTCATACCGCAGACGCTTGGCGTAACTTGACATCCGATAAGCCGATTTAAGCTCTTGAGAGAATGCTCCCCAGAGCGTTCGCTTGCGAGAAGGAATGGAAGACTTCATGGGATGCTTCGCGAGGTGGGCCTAATGAGAGAATCTACCTGAGTGACCTTTTCGATCGATCAGCGTAGCGCCAGTTCCGGGAGACGTGACCTTCATTATACTCGAAAAGAGGCATTCTTAAAGCGATTTGTATGGCCTGCGCAATCTTAACAAGCGGGTGCGCAATAGAGTGCCCGCCAGGTGGTTGCATCGACCTCACTTTCGGAAACATGCAAGTCTGTGGCATACTGCTCGAACTCTTGCGAGAGTTACGAACTTTCTCAACTGTCCTTAGGCGCATGGCCAAACAAAGGTATAAGCACAGATGATTGCGTGTTATCAACGGGTTCTACTCAGTACGTTTACCACAGCAGTCATCTTGGTGGCAGCACTCGCCGAATCGCGCGGTGAGGAGCGTTGCGTCGTGGCGTCGGTTCATCCGCTTGCCACCGAAGCCGGACTCGCGGCATACAAGGCGGGTGGAAATGCCGTCGATGCGGCTATCGCGACGGCTCTCACACTCGGGGTGGTCGACAACCACAATTCCGGACTCGGCGGAGGGTGTTTCATTCTCATTCGTAAACCGGATGGTAGCTTCCTTGCGATCGACGGTCGCGAAAAAGCTCCCGCTGCAGCGACACGCGACATGTATTTGCGGGAACTCAGCACCAATGGACCACTCGCCGTCGCCGTGCCAGGCGCGCTGGCTGCCTACACGCATGCGATTGAAAAGTCTGGCAACTCTTCCATCGCCGACTTAATTTCGCCAGCGGCGGAAATTGCGGAACAGGGATTCCCCATCGACCGCATGTATGCTGGCAAACTCAAAAAGACGGCGAAGATTCTTGCCAAGTACCCTGGTAGTCGTGCCGCGCTTCTCAAGCCCGATGGCACTGCTTACAAGGAGGGGGAAACGCTACGACAGCCCGATCTGGCAAAATCCTATCGCCACATTGCCGAGGGTGGTCTGGATTGGTTCTATAGAGGGCCGTTTGCTCAGGCGGTTGGTGAGTGGATGGCGGAGAACGGAGGGATTGTCACCGCCGCCGAT
>CAZGMU010000735.1:0-1651 GCA_964526975.1 uncultured Planctomycetaceae bacterium | reverse complement strand
ACCTCGTGCGCATCTATCGCGAGAACTGCGGATTGGCGACCGCCGGAGAATGCAGTCGGGCCCTGCGCGCATTGCGACAGCTCCGGCTGATTCAACCCGAAGAAATCGAAAGCCTTGGCGGCGACCACATGAAAATGCGGGACATCGAGAAAGCCATTAGTGAGGCCGAGAAGTCGGCCACTATCTTCGGGCTCGGCACCTGCAAAACCACCGTGATTTGTCCAACGGACTGCCTACGGTAGTCACACGTTCATGCATGGCGATGCGACGAAAAACATCAGACCCGCTTGCACTCACCGACGTGGGGGCGGCTCGCAGCGACTACGAAATGGCCAAGCGCGGCGGCGCGCAAACACGCATTCGTCGCGGCGTACCTTCGCAGGGCGCGGGGGCCGACTACCACTACCGGAACGAATCCGACTGGTTGTGGATGCAGGAGCTTGCATGGGAAATCTTCCGCAACCATCCGATGGTGGGTTCCGTGGTTCGGCGTGCGGTAGAGAATCAGATTCAGGATGGGTTCAATTACGATCCTCGCACCGGGGATCAGGGATTAGACAACAGCCTCAAAGAGTGGTGGGCCGAAGAGTCGATTCAGCCCGATCGTTGTTCGCCGGATGGGGAATCGGTTTTTGTCGATCAGGAAGAAACCGCGCTGCTGACTACGCTGGTTGGTGGCGATTGCTTTGGTGTGCCGCACGAGAGTGGAGCGGTCGATTTTCTGGAATCGCAATTCTGCCGCTCGCCAACGCGGGGCAAGGACAAAAACATTTTTCACGGCGTGCGCATGGAAGTCGGTACCCGTCGACGCTTGGGGTACAGCTTCTGCGATCAGCCGATTCCGGCCAATCAATCCATCAAGATATCGCAGCTCACGGAGACGCCCGCCTACTACTTCGACGAGTTGACGCAGCGCGAAGAGCGAAATGTCTTTCACATTCGTTTGCTTGGTCGCTTTCGTCAGACTCGCGGCATCACGGCCTTTGCTCCGTTGTTCACGCCGGCGGACTATCTCAACGACATCGAATATCTGGAGATGGTCCACAAGCGGGCGGCCAGCCTGTTTGCGTTTGTTCGCACTCGCCAGAAGGAATTCGACCCTCGCTATCTTGCTGCGGAGTTGAGTGTTGGGGCGGACGCTACAAACGAAAAATACGTCGACGAGGTGACGGCGGCAAACAATCAATTTCGCGCTGTGTCGCCTGGCTCGGTCCTCAACGGTTTGCCTGGCGAAACGATCAACATGACATCGCCGAACATTCCGAACGCGGAGCACTTCCAGCACATGGAAACGCTTGCGACGTATATCGGCATCAATTTAGGAATGCCGCTGATTGCGGTGTTCATGGATGGCGCGGTGCGTGGAACATGGCCCTGAACGGTTTCAAGCGCAACCAGCGTCGGCTCATCACGCGGTTCCATTGTCCGTACATGCGGTTCAAGCTGCTCAAGCGCGCGGAGCAGGAAGCCGACATTCGGCGAATCATCAAGTCGGGAAGAGTCGGCAAAACGAAGGTCGACATCTTCTCCCATTGGTGGCAGCCGCCCTCGTGGCCGTACATCCAGCCGGTGGAAGATGCGACCGCCGACATGATTCGCGACGTTGGCCGACAGACGAGCCCGCGCCGCCGAATGCAAGAGCGAGGTATGG
>CAZGMU010000734.1:0-1658 GCA_964526975.1 uncultured Planctomycetaceae bacterium | reverse complement strand
TAAGTCCCCATTCGCTCCGCCACACGTTCGCCACGCACCTGCTCGCCGGCGGCGCCGACCTCCGGCAGGTCCAGGAAATGCTTGGCCACGCGAGCATTGCCACGACGCAGATCTACACGCACGTTGACCACACCCGGCTGAAGAAGGTTCACGATGCGTTTCATCCAAGGGCGTAACGGTAGGTCCGCCGAGCCGAGGCGGACCTGATTGGATGCTGCAATAGGTCCCGCTCGGCTCGCGGGACCTACTTTACTGCACCTGTTTCGCCCATTTGCTGCTGCCGTGTTTTTGCAAGAGTGTTTCGCGGGCTTCTCGCGATTGTTCTTCGTTGCCGACGGCTTTCCACAAAGGTACCAAATGGGCTAGCGCCTCGGCGTGCGCTTCCGGCACATTGCTGTAAACCACGTCGACACGCAAAAAAGCGAACAGAGCTTCTTTCGTTTGCTTCGACTTCTCGTAGCAATTGCCGAGCGCGTTGTAGGCCCGCGCGTGCAGCTCTTTCTGCTGCGGATCGGCGTCCTGGATTACTTTTTGGATAATCTTGACGGCGTCGTCGCCTTTCGATGTCTCGGCCAGGCTGATCGCTTTGCCCAGCGTGGCAGAAAGCTTTTGTGCCTGCGCGTCGGGTGTATCGTCGGCCATTGCGAGGATGGTGTCGAATTGCTGAATCGCCTCGGCGTTCTTGCCCTGCGCCTGGAGCGATCGACCCAGGCTGACCGCGGCGCGCATCTTGTAAACCGGCCACGGCGCCTTCGCCACCTCGGCGTACTGCTTCTCGGCAAAGTCGTATTTCCCGGCGGCCATCAAGAGATCGCCCATCGTTTCCGCAGCTTCCAGCGCATGAAAACTGTCTGGATTGCTCCGGACGAACGAATTGAGTTGCCTGCCGGCGTCGGTGATCTCACCCGCGCCGCTCAGCGCCAGCCGCGAGGCGCAATACGCTTTGTAATAGGCGATGTCCTGCTTCACAAAATCACGCTTTACCTCATCGAGGTCGATCTTCTCCAGTAAGCCAATCGCCTTCGCAAACGCTCCGTTACCGGTTTGCACGCGGGCCTGCGTCAGCTCGGTCGGTTCGCCTTCGAACACGAGCGACTTGATATCGTTGACCGATATTGGCACACTCCCGGCAACACCTTTGTCGAATGTAACTTCGTACCGTGTCATCTTCGTGACTTCGCCGGTTTCGCTACCGCGAATCAGCCGCGCACGATCGATCACCTCGGCCAATGCGCGCGGAACGGCAGCCGCCGATGCAATCGCAACCACGAAGTAACAAAGCAGACGCTTACTCATATTGGATCCAGCCGCTAATGAACGCTAATTGACCGCTAGAATTGTGTGCAACCGAGTGTTTCTTAGCGATCAATTAGCGTTCATAAGCGGTTACTTACCTTTCTAGGAACCTTCCTTCTTCGCCGGGCTTTCTTCCGCCTTCTGCCGCCGTAGTCGGGATAAACCCGCGACAGCGATTGGATCCCCAGCTTGGCGTTCAGCAAGTCATCTTGCCGAGCTTTGCCTTCCTTCTTCATCGCGGCCCGGTAGCGACACCGCGCGATGTTGAGTCGGGCATCGAAGAATGAATCACGGAAGGTCTTGTCGCTGCGCGCCGCGCGAGCAGCGACCGTCGAAATCTTGACCCAACCCCAGATCAGGTT
>CAZGMU010000733.1:0-1661 GCA_964526975.1 uncultured Planctomycetaceae bacterium | reverse complement strand
ACACGCTACGCCGCACACTGCCTATGCCGCGATGATTTCGCATATGGATGCCGCCGTCGGCACCGTGGTAGCCGAGTTGAAGAAGCTCGGGCTAAGCGACAACACGCTCGTCATTTTCACAAGCGACAATGGCCCCGCGTGGAAAAGACTCGGTGGAACTGACTCGGCGTTCTTCAACTCGGCCGGCCCTTTGCGCGGCCACAAAGGCTTAGCCTACGAGGGCGGAATTCGCGAACCGTTCATCGCCTGCTGGCCAGGAAAAATCCCTGCTGGCCAGGTCTCCGATTACATCGGCGGCTTTCAAGACGTGTTACCGACGCTCTGCGACCTCGCCGGCGCTGAGAAACCGGCCAATATCGACGGCATCAGCATCGTGCCCACTCTCTTCGGCAAAGGCGAGCAGGCAAAGCACAAGTATCTGTACTGGGAATTTTCGGGCTACGACCAGCAGCAAGCGGTTCGCGAAGGCAAGTGGAAGATCATTCGTAGCCACGTCGATCGCGGCGATCCGCCTTTCGAACTCTATGACCTGAGCACAGACATCGGCGAAAAGCATAACATCGCGGGCAAGCACCCAGATGTCGTGGCACGACTATCAAGATACGCGGCGGAAGCTCATACGCCGTCGAAGGTATTTCCGCTGCTATCCAGCGAAAAGCCAAAAGGATATGTCCCTGGCAGTGGAGATACATTCCCAGAATAGGAACGACCTATGGGATGTTGGCTAACTTTAACCGGCAGCAATCGACGGCTACTGGGGCAATTCCTGTCGATTCGTCTCGGGTAAATACAGCACGACCACGATACCAACCAAAAACAAGGACGCGAGGCCTGTCACGGCCCAGCCCAACTCAACTCCGGGCAACTCCTTCAGCCAACCGGATAGCAATAACACAGGCACGGCCAACACTCGCCCGCCGTTAAAACAGAAACTGGCCCCAGTCGCTCGCAAACTGGTCGGAAACAACTCGGGAAAGTAAATCGCGTAGCCCGCATGAATGGCGAGCGTAAGAAAACCGAATATCGGCAGCAGCATCAGCAACTGGATATAGCTTTGCGGCGCAAAGCACGTGATCGGCACAATCACCATTGCGAGGATTTGAAACAGAATGAAAGTACGCCGCCTGCCAATCCTCGCGCTAATCGGTCCAAACGCCAGAAGTCCCAGTCCACCGCCAGTCGTTTGCACGAAGCCGTAGGCAAATTGCGCTTGCCTGGTCGCTTGCTCATTGCTGACTCCGTCTCGCAACAGTTGTTCTTTCGCCAAGCTTTGCCCGGCCACAATAACCGCCCAAAACGTTCCCAGTCCCACTGCCGCGAGTACGACTCCCAGCAGCGCGCGGCTTCGCCACGGATTTTGCGTCAGCAGAACGCGAAAACTTCCCAAGTGGGCGTCCGCGGTTTTTGAAGCCTTCGCCTCAACCACCTTTGCTACCCACTTTTCAGGCTCACGCACGCGGGCACGCACCCATAGAATCAATAGCGCCGGCAGTATTCCAACGAGGTACGCATAGCGCCATTGCGAGCCTACGACCATGCCTGCAAGCGCAGCGAGCCAAGTGCCCAGCACGCTCGATGCGTGAAAGATGCCAGATGCTTGTGCCCGAGCCCGAGGCGGAAACACTTCCGACACAAGGCTCGCGGCCACGGCCCATTCCCCC
>CAZGMU010000732.1:955-1670 GCA_964526975.1 uncultured Planctomycetaceae bacterium | reverse complement strand
GCCGCTGGTGGCCCGAATGGTGAACGCGCTCGACCTCAAGCTGCATGACGCGCACTTTTGGGGCATGGACGAATGGATCGAGAACGAGCGACCTGTCTCGGTCGATCATCCGCTGTCGTTCGCCAAAGCCGACATGGAGTTGTGCTTCAATCGCATTCGCCCCGAGTTGCTGATGCCGAAGGCGAACATCCACTTCCCGACGGACTTGGAGGCATACTCGAAAAGCTACGACGAAGTTCGTTGCCTGCTGATGCAAGGTGGGCAGGGCGAAGTCAAGCATTGGGCGTTCAACGATCCGCCGAAGCGGGAAGGTGAATGGCAAGACTCGCCGCCACCGCCGGGTAAATACTTGCAACTCAAAACTCGCATCACCGACTTGCACCCGATGACCGTGATTCAGAACGCGCGGACGTCGGGAGGCGGTTACGTACCGCAGGTGCCAACTCGGGCGGCAACGGTCGGGCCATACGAAACCTGGAAGTCCGACTGCGTGTCGATCTGGCATCCTGGGCATCACGATAACCCGTTCGGAATGCGGCTCACTGCGCTGATGATTAGCAAGCGCGTGCCGGATACGAGCGTTCCGATGTCGCTCCTGGCGGACCATCCGCATGTGCGATTCAGTTACCTGCGCAGCGGAATCGGGGCCGTCGAGGCGGAAATGCATTGATGTGCTTTGGGGTCGTCGCTCGAGCCATAGGCGGGGGCGCCGCTG
>CAZGMU010000732.1:0-945 GCA_964526975.1 uncultured Planctomycetaceae bacterium | reverse complement strand
AGCCGCGAAAAACACAAAAAGACACGAAAAAGCGATATTCTGACATTTCGTTTATGATGAAATAGAGGAAGAGAGGCGCGGAGTGTTGACGCCTCTTCGTGTTTTTCGTGGGCGATGAGTTTCGGGTATTTCAAATGAGCCGTCGTCGCCATGTAATTCTCCTTCTGGCCGCGATGCCGCTTTGTGCTCCTTGGGTTCACGCAGCAGAGGAGTTGCGCGCTGGCACGGCAGTGGTTGACATCACGCCGCCGATTCCGTTTCGGATGCACGGCTATTTCTACGAGCGACTGAGCACGGGCGTAAAAGACCCGCTGCATGCCCGGGCGATCGTGCTCCAACAGGGGCAGGAATTGGCCGCGTTTGTTTTCTGCGATCTGGTTGGCGTTCCTTCGACGGAGACCACACCGGCGCGGAAGAAAGCGAGTGAGGCCACTGGCATTCCGGTTGATCACATTTCGATCACTGGCACGCATACGCATACCGGCCCACAGTTCTTCATGTCGATCAACGACTTTTGGCGGGCCGAGGCAGCGGCCAGGTTCGGCAAGGATCCGTACGACTGCTCGGAGTACCAGCGCACGCTTGTCGAGAAGATCGCGAGAGCGATCGTCGAGGCGAAGGCCGCGTTGTCGCCAGTCGAGTTGAGGGTCGGTATGGCGCGCGAGGCTCGGCTGTCGTTCAATCGTCGGTATCGCATGAAGGATGGATCGGTGCGGTTCAATCCGGCGTTGCAAAGCGCGGACATCGTCGAGCCGGCAGGGCCGATCGACCCACAAGTGGGAATTGTTACGCTCACAAAGGCGGGCGACGGAAAGCCTTCGGCGGCGATTGTGTCGTTTGCGATGCATCCGGATACCTCGGGCGGCGGTACGCTCTACTCGGCCGACTACATCTACTATCTCGATCAGCGAATGAAAAAAACGTTCGCAGCAAACTTCACGACGT
>CAZGMU010000731.1:0-1693 GCA_964526975.1 uncultured Planctomycetaceae bacterium | reverse complement strand
ATGGATCAGCCGCGACCGCGAATGCCGCCAACTCGTCGCTTGGCACGGCGCGCTCGTCCAACACCCCGGTCAACACCGCGCCACCATCCTCCCAGCCGCTCGCGGCTTAGCGCCCCACGACTCCCCCCGCACGATCACCGGCCAACCTAAACAACAGCCTCCACTCGTCGCTCAGCCGGGCCGATATGTGCTCGACATCGACGCCGCCGTTCTCGCTGCGAAGCTCAAAGGCGTCCTCGCCGCCGAGCACGATCTTTCGGCTCTCAGCGCCGGCCCGACGTATCTCACTGGCGACCGGGAAATCGCCGACCCCGCGCTCGCCTGCTTCGAAGTTACTGACATCCTCTCTTTCCGCATCAACAAACTCGCCGACCACCTGCGTGCCCACGACATCGGCCAACTGGAGATCAAGAAACGGGGCGTCGACCTCGATCCCGATAAGCTCCGTCGCCAATTGAAGCTCCGTGGCGACAACGCTGCCACGCTTCTTATCACTCCTGTCGCCGGCCGTCCAACCGTCATGATTGCCCGGCGAATTGATCCACCACCTACTCGATAAATCGCTGGTGTGATACACTCGTAGGCTTTCCAACACACAGAAAAACTAGCCACGAAGGGCACGAAGATCACGAAGAAGGCAGAAGGAATAACAAAGCAGGGCAAATCAAAGCCGTAGCTGAATTCGCCAGAATTCGGCAATCATTGCGGTCAGCCGAATTCTTGCGAATTCAGCTACTACCCAATTTCTTCCCATTCCAATTCCTAACTTCTACTACTTCGTGTCCTTTGTGCTCTTCGTGGTTTAAAACTACCCAACATATCACTGAAAGGCAGCCATCCTCATGTCTAAAGCACGTAAAATCGCCGTCATCGGCGGCGACGGCACCGGCCCCGAAGTAGCAGCCGAAGGCCTCAAAGTTCTTGAAGCCGTCTCGAAGCTCGAGAACCTCAAGTTCGACGTCACGCATCTCGACTGGGGCGGCGACCGCTACCTCAAGACCGGCGAAGCACTTCCCGCCGATGGCCTCGACCAGCTCCGCAAGTTCGATTGCATCCTCCTCGGCGCGGTCGGCCATCCCGACGTGAAGCCGGGCATTCTGGAACGCAAGCTGCTCCTCGATCTTCGCTTCGGCCTCGATCAGTACATCAACCTTCGCCCGGTGAAACTGTTCCCCGGCGTCGAGACCCCGCTCAAAGACAAAGGCCCGGAGGACATCGACTTCATCGTTGTCCGCGAAAACACCGAAGACCTCTACTGCGGCGCCGGCGGCTTCATGCACAAGGGCACGCCGAACGAAGTCGCCACGCAAACCGCCATCTACACCCGCAAGGGCTGCGAGCGCGCGATCCGCTACGCCTTCGAGCTCTGCAAGAAGCGCAACAATCCCAAAGGCAAGAAGCTCACGCTCGTCGCCAAGACCAACGTCCTCACCACCGGCCACGACCTCTGGTGGCGCACATTCCAGGAAGTCGGCGCTGAGTATCCCGATATCGAGAAGGACTATAACCACGTCGACGCCTGTTGCATGTGGATCGTAAAGAACCCTGAGTTCTACGACGTGATCGTCACCACCAACATGTTCGGCGACATCATCACCGACCTCTCCGGCATCATCCAAGGCGGCATGGGCGTCGCCGCCGGCGGCAACATCAACCCCGACAAGGGCGGCGTCAGCATGTTCGAGCCGATGGG
>CAZGMU010000730.1:0-1700 GCA_964526975.1 uncultured Planctomycetaceae bacterium | reverse complement strand
TCTCGGCGTGGTGAGCAACAACGCGGGCGAGCACGAGCAATTTGGCGTGATCGACCCGATGCAGGCGAAGATCGAGCCGGGCCAGCAAGGCATCGGCACGCGGGTGACGATGTCCGACGAAGGCGGCAAACCGGTCGTCGATCTGATCGTTGGTAAGTCAGTGCGCGATGCCGACAACCAGCGCTACGTTCGCGTGGCGGGGCAAGACCTTGTGTACGTGATTGAGATTGATCCGTCGAAATTGTCGACGAGTTTCGAAGACTGGATTGAAAAGGATTTGTTGAAGATTCAGCCGGCGAACCTGGAGAAGGTGCAGATCAAAGATTACTCGGCGGAGTTGGTGCCGGTGATGACGCCTGAAGGCCCGCGGTTCCGGCCGACCTGGGACCCGCATTCGGAGATGACGCTGGACTACGCCGAAGCGCCCCAGGCGAAATGGTCGGCGGAAAAAATCCGCGTGTTCGACCAGCAGAAGGGCGACTACGTCGACTACACGATTGCGGGCGACGAGGAGTTGAATGAAGAAACGCTCAACGCGCTCAAGAGCGCGCTGGAAGATCTGAAGATCGTCGACGTGGTGCATAAGCCGCAGGGATTGAGCAACGATCTCAAGGCCGGGCAGGACTTCATGAAGAATGAAGAGCGGCTTCGCCAGCTGGCCTCCAAGGGCTTTACGCCGGCGATGTTGAAAGAAGGTGGGGAACTGGAACTCGTCTCCAGCTATGGCGAAGCGATTCTCACGATGAAAGATGGCGTGAAGTACGTGTTGCGATTCGGCAATTTGACGAACGCACCGAGCGGTGGCCAAGACAAGGACGAGAAGCCGCCGGCGAAGGAAGGTACACCCGATGAGAAAAACTCGAAGCCGGGCGATAAGAGCGACGTTCATCGCTACCTGTTCGTGATGGCTGAGTTCGACCAGAACGCGATCAAACGGCCTGAATTGCAGCAGCTCCCCGAGTTGCCGGCCAGCAAACCGGCCGAGCCTGCAGCGGCCGAGCAACCCAAAGATGACGCCGCGAAAGCGGCCGATAAGCCCGCGGATGCCGCTGCGAAGGAAGAGCCCGCTGCCAAGAAGGATGAGGCCGCCGAGAAGAAAGACGATGCGGCTGCCAAGCCAGCGGATGACGCGGCGAAGGCAGACGATGCTGCCAAGAAAGCAGAGGAGCCGAAGAAGGACGACGCGGCAAAAGCGAATGACGTTGCCAAGAAAGACGATGCCGCTAAGAAGGACGAATCGGCCGCCAAGGATGCGCCTGCGCCAGACAAAGAGACCGAGAAGATCATGGCAGAGCGCAAGGCCATCGAGGCCGAGAATCAAAAGAAGATGGCCGACTATGATGCGCTCGTGAAGAAAGGTCAGCAGACGGTCAAGGATCTCAACCTGCGGTTTGGCGATTGGTACTTTGTCGTGAGCGACGACATCTTCCAGAAGATTCGCGTGAGCAAAGACAAGGTGGTGAAGAAGAAGGGCGCGAAGGAAGGCGAAGCGGGCGCGGCAGGTCAGCCGGGCGCGCCGCCGATCGGCATTCCAGGTTTGCCTTCGATTCCGGGCGCAACGCCCGGCGCGCCGAAGTAGCACGGACTTCAGTCCGGGTGTGCGGCTCTTTTGCCCCGAGACTGCGAGTGTACGCAATGTTGCGCCTGACGAATTTCGGACGGACGGAAGTCCATCCGACGTGGATGCAGCTGCATCCATA
>CAZGMU010000729.1:0-1704 GCA_964526975.1 uncultured Planctomycetaceae bacterium | reverse complement strand
ACAGCACCCGCTATTCGCAACCCTCGCAATAACTTGTTCAGCGAAGTGGTCGGGACATCGATCTTAGTTAGTCGTCCCTGAAAAATTCTTCTGTCGTTAGGAATTAGAGGGTGCATTGTACGTTTGCTGGCGCTAAAATTCGCCAGGTTTTGTTCCGTATGGTCCCGAAAGCTGGCAAAAATGCAACCGAAATCTCGTTCTCCGCAGTGTGAATTGTTTGGCGTCCGATTGAGTGAACTATTGAATCCCGAGCACCCGCTGTTCGTTCTGGCCGAGCGGATGGATTGGTCGCAGTTCGACGGGGCGATTGACGCGTGCTATGCAAAAGAGCTGGGCCGTCCGGGCGTCAACACGCGGTTGATGGTCGGCCTGTTGTACCTCAAACACACGTTCAATGAGAGCGACGAATCGGTCGTCGCGCGTTGGGTGGAGAACCCGTACTGGCAGTTCTTCTGCGGCTGCCAGTACATGCAGCATGAATTGCCAATTGATCCGTCCATGATGAGCAAGTGGCGGAAACGGGTGGGCGCTGAGCGATTGGAAAAGCTTCTGGAAGCGACGATTCACGCAGCGGTGGCCATGAAAGCGATGAAGCCACGAGAACTTGAGAAAGTGAACGTTGACACGACGGTTCAGGAAAAGGCGATTGCCTTCCCGACCGATGCCAGGCTGTACCACAAAATGCGGATCGCCCTGGTTCGCCGGGCAAGAGCACTGAATCTCGGCTTGCGTCAAAGCTACCGTTTCGTGGGGAAACAGACGCTGTTTCGGCAGCATCGATACGCCCATGCCAAGCAGCCGCGGCGAGCGGCCCAGATGACCCGCAAGTTGAAAACGGTGCTGGGCCGCGTGGTGCGGGACATCGAGCGAAAGGCCCGTAAAATACGGGGGCAAATTGCCGACGAACCGTTGCGTGAGCTGTTGGCGCTCGCGCATCGCTTGCTCGCCCAACAGCGTGACAGCAAGAACAAGCTGTACAGCGTGCATGCCCCGGAAGTGGAGTGCATTGCCAAGGGCAAGGCGCACAAGCGTTACGAGTTCGGCTGCAAGGCCAGCGTGGCGACCACCAGCAAGGGCAACTGGATCGTTGGCGCGCATGCGCTGCATGGCAATCCCTACGATGGTCATACGCTTCAAAGAGCGATTCAGCAAGTGGAACGCTTAACCAGGCAAACGCCCGAGAACGTGATCGTCGACAAAGGGTATCAGGGACACAACTACACAGGCGCGGCACAAGTCCACGTGGTGCGAACCATTCCCAAGCGGGCGACGCACACAATACGGCGGATGTTAAAACGTCGTGCGGCCGTCGAGCCGACGATCGGTCACTTGAAGAGTGACAACCGGCTGAGTCGCAACCATCTGACCGGAAAAGCGGGCGACCAAATCAACACGCTGCTGGCCGCCGCCGGATACAATCTGAGAAAGCTGCTGCGCTGGATCGTTTTTTCGCCCATTTCGGCGCTCATACAGCGTCTGGAGCCGATCCTGCGCCTCGAATTCGGCTACCAAACCGCGCCGATCTCCTCGGCAATCCCCTGAGATCGCTTGCCCAAATTTACTACCCAAACGCGAGAGACGGATTTATCAGGGACGACTAGTTTTGGGCGTGTTGCTCGGAATCGAGCCCTCGGTGGAGATCGCTGGCTCGTCTACCATTGCGTCGCAGGTCGCTCCGATCCAGTTAGGGCCGTTGAGCGCCTT
>CAZGMU010000728.1:0-1705 GCA_964526975.1 uncultured Planctomycetaceae bacterium | reverse complement strand
AGGTCCAGGTCCGCTTAGGTAGGCCGTAAAGGCCAGGTGGCCTGCATTATTGAAATGAATCGTTGTAATCAGATCGCCGAAGTCGCCCGATGTGCCAGGCGCTGGCTCGCCCTCCAAAGCAACGAGCGTTGTGTTGGCTGGCCCGAAGCTGGTCCAGATCGCTGGCTCATCGTTCTGGCCTGCAGTCGGATCGTCTATGAATCCGTAAAAGGCGGTTTGACCCAGATCGTTGAGAATCGGGGTGACCAGGCCCGCGCCGTACAGAGTTCCCGGCTCCGTGCCAACCGCTTCAGCACCTTCCCGGGCGAGCAGCGACAAGCTTCCGCTCGACTCGCTCCAAAGTCCACTGTCGTTCGCCAGTCCGGTGTTTGTCAGGTTTCCACGAAAGGCGACGTTTCCATGGTTGTTCAGCGTGATTCCATAGAATTGATCGTTGAACGCAAATAACCCGAAGTTTTCGCCGGGATTTGCACCAGGCGCTGCCTGGCCGCTGAGCGCCACTGTACGAAAAGTATCCGCAATTGCCATGCGGGATGCTAAAAGAAGCATAGAGCAAAGTGCAATTTGTCGTATCGATGAATGCATCGAACCGGCCCTCTCTCGACGGTGTCACGAATGATCATTCGGCCGCAGTTCTATTCTAGGGGGGCGGGCCTAGGACTCGCAAGTTTTTTCCCGCCGATGCGAGGCCACCATATAGTTCGCGCGGCGCCGCAAAAAAAATAGACGCATGAGATCCACACGACTGGGCCGCGAATTGAGTGTTTTTGCAACGCAGTTTCCAGGCAACATTCAATCCGGCGACGCTGAGATGTCCTCGCCGCCGAACGATTTTCTCGACCGCTCCCGCGAGCGGGGCGAAGAATTGGGGCGGAGGTGGCCGCCGGTGGGGGCGAGTTGATATTCGCACGGCGCGACATCTCGTGTCTCGGGCGACATTGACTGTCGCGTCGTATCGTGAAAAACAGGTCGGGAGCGGCCGTGCTGCTGATTCCTTTTCGGCAAATCGCCGCAGTTTGCATTGCGGCCGTCGCTGCGCGATATTGAATGGCTGCATTTCGTTGCTTCGACGATAGACGTATTGACTTCCAGCTGTAAGGAATTTTTCTTGATGTCAAATGCCGGACAAAATTTGGTTGCCCTTTCGTTGGCATGTTGTTTGTCGTTCGCGTGTTTTGCGGGCGAGCATGCGTTGGTCGAGCTGATGGAGCAGGTGGCAGCACAGTTTGAGCAGCTAAACAGTGCCGCAAGCGCGTACAGCGACCTTTTGGAACGAGTGACCGACGCGGCAACTGCCGAGGAGGCGTCGGATCAGATCGAACCTGCCGCGACCCGATTCATACGCGAAATTGACGCGATGACGTCGCTCGTCGAACGCGGGGTCAAAGAGTCCAAATCGAGCCAGGTGCAATCACCGGAGTATCAATCTCGCGCTCAGGCAGTTCTAGAAAAGCAACCACTGCTCGTTCAAGAATGGCAAGATCAAGCATCGCGCTATGCGAAGGAGATTAATCGGGTCAACAGCTTGAAGGAATTACCTGCTCGTTTCCGCGATGTGTACAGCGTGCAGCAGCGCAAGGTGAAGATTTCGATCAATCGGCTGCTCAGGGTTTTGAGACAGACAAAACTCCTGGCACCCGCTGGGCAAGGTGGCCGATCGCAAGGAGGCGCTGTACCGCGACATCGTCCGCGGGCTCGACCGCGA
>CAZGMU010000727.1:1335-1713 GCA_964526975.1 uncultured Planctomycetaceae bacterium | reverse complement strand
GCCGAGCGTGCGATCGCGCAACTCATGGCCCATGTAGCCGCTGCGGTCGTCCCACTTGCCTTCGCATACGAGCAAATCTTTCATCTTCATCTGGTGCGTCAGGCCGATCATCCAGCCAACGGTCGCTTCCGCGACGGGGCGATCGACGGCACCAACCGTGATGAGCACAAGTACGTCGGCCGCGGTGCAGGCAGCCACATCGACCGAGTCGTAACCAACGCCGAAGCGTCCGACAACCAGTAGGTCGTCGGCCGCGGAAACGGTTTGCTTCGTGACGCGAGGCGTGAGAACAATCACACCATTCGCTCCCGCGAGTTGATCGGCGCCGATTTCAGGCCGATGCTCGGCGAAGGGACTCAGCTTGATTTGCGGCTGATC
>CAZGMU010000727.1:0-1325 GCA_964526975.1 uncultured Planctomycetaceae bacterium | reverse complement strand
AAAAAAATCCGCCGTTTGATAGACCTTAAATTCTTTCAAAGCTTGGCTCGGTCAAATTACTTTTGAGATGGATGCCGTCAACCAAAATGCGAACTTGGCTGCTCGATCTACCGCCGAAGAAGAACACACCAGACACGTTATCATTAACGCATTTCGAGTCGTTTGCAACCAAGTATTGCGTGTGCTTTGCGGCGAGCCAGCACGAGGGGCGTAAACTAAGGGCGCGACCCATCACAATCTGACATGCGGCGTGCCGTTACTGCCACGGATTGCCTGCGATAGTAGCGTTGCGCTCGTCGACGACAATCCGTTGTGGCTGGGGGCCGGCGTAGACCCAGACCATTTCCATGGGCTCGTCGGTTTCGTTGACGAAATAATGGACTCGACCGCGAGGTTCGAGTGCGGTGGAGTAGCCGCTCATCGAATAGCGGCGACCTTCGACGATGCACGTGGCCATGCCGCCGACGATGCAGATGCTTTCGTCGAAATCGTGAATGTGCGCAGGGAGGCGACCGCCGGGTTGGAAGATGCCATAGCCGCCGCTCATCTCGACGCCGGGCATGATCGAGTCGTTGAAGAAATCGATGAATGTGGCGCCTTCTCCGGCGTCGAATCGCTCGGCCGATTGAAAGCGGTTCACCCGTTCCAAGCCAGGCGTGCGCGGGCCGACGGAATTATCAGGCATCTCGCGCTTGGGGTAAATCGGCTCTAGTATCTCGCGCGATGGAGTAGTGGTGGGAAACGTAACGTTAAGGAGCGTCTCGCCGTCGGCCAGCAGGTTCTCAACACCATGAGGAACACCAGGCGGGATCACGACGTTGTCCAATGGCGACAAGCGGTAACGGCGGCCTTCGACATCAACGAGCGCAGAACCTTTCAGCAGTACGATCGATTCGGTGGTCGGGTGAGTGTGATAGTTGAGTTTGACGCCCGGCGAGAATCGCACGACGCCGGTGGTTAGATTCTTTGCGCCATTGTGCGCGCCTACCAGCGCTTCGAACACGACACCCGGCTGGATTTCGATCTTCTTTCCCTCGCCGAAGTTGTTCATCATTTCCATGCGGTCTGGGCGAAATGACTCCGGCGGCACGAGCAAAGGCGCCGCGTCGACCAAGGCTGGTTGAGGCGTGAGTGATGCGTTCAGTTTGCGATCACGACCGGCAGCGGCAAGCATCTGGCGCAATCCGCGAATCAGGAACCCGCAATCCGCTCCCAGGCCGAGCATGCGGAAGCCTTGCTCGCGGCGCTCGACCAGGTTGGCTTCTCCCGTGGCAACGACTCCACAAATTTTGCCGGCCATGGCAACCGTGTCGCAAACCTTTTGA
>CAZGMU010000726.1:0-1719 GCA_964526975.1 uncultured Planctomycetaceae bacterium | reverse complement strand
TCAGATTGGGATCCGCCGCGGCGGTGCCGGCATCGGTTGCCGCCATGCGCTCGATGAAATCCAAATCGCCGGACCGCAGATTGGTGAGCCGGACCGTCGAGTCCGGCAGCGGCAGGAAGGTCAGCTTGTCGAAATGGTAATTCTTGGCATCGCGATGCTGCGGAAACTTTTCCAGCACGATGCGATCCTGCTGGATGCGTTCGACGAACCGGTAGGGGCCGGAGCAGATCGGTTTAAGGCCTAATTTCGCCCCGGCTTCCTTCGCCGCCGCCGGAGAAACCATCATGCCGGCGCGGTCGGAAAACTGCGACAGCAGCGATGCATCCGGTTGCTTCAGCTTGATCGTGATTTGATAAGGCCCTGTCGCCTGCACGCTGTCGATGGAAGCCAGTTCCGATTTGCGCACCGATTCAGGCAGGGTCTTGCTGCGCGTGATGTTGAAAACGGCGGCCTCGGCATTGAACGGCGTACCGTCATGGAACACGGCGTTGGAAACGAGGTTCATTACCAGCGTAAGGCCGTCTTCCGACAGCTTCCAGTCGGTTGCAAGCTGCGGCACGATCTTAACATCCTTGGAGATGTCGACGAGCTTGTCGCACAGGCTGGTATAGACCAGACGGCTGGCAAAGGTGCGCGACTGCGCCGGATCGAGCACGTCCGGATCGTCCTGCATGCCGATGCGAAGGTCGACCGCCATTGCCGGAGCGGCGATGGCCAGCGATGCCGCGATCCCAAGCGCATACATATGAAATCTGGACTTTTTCATCTTTTCAGTGCTCCGTTGATTTTCAGTTCAGGGTTTTCGGTGATGGTTATGGCCTGTCCGGTCGCCCCATCGAGCGAGGTCTGGCGTATCAGTAATTCCTGGATCATCAGCAAGTGCCGCCGCATGGCCTCGCCGGCCGATACGGGATCGCGTCTTGCTATGCATTCCACGATTTCCAAATGCTGCTGCGTTACGGCATCGACGGAGCGGCCGACGCTGCGCGCCCGTTCGCGGATCGCGCGCCAGGCATCATCCTGGCGAATGCGGTTCACGGCGTCGAAAAGGGATAGAAAAAGCCGGTTTCCGGCGGCCTGCGCAATCAATCGGTGCAGCAAGCCATCCCAAAGCATGCGCGCCACATGCTCTGAGCGGGCGCGCATCGCCGCCAACTGCGCCAATTGCGGTTCGAGCCGCAGCCGAACCTCCATAATCTCGATGAAATCCGTCCCCGAAGTATCGACGCGCTGGCTGCCGAGACTTGCGGCCTGCCTGCCGAAGAAAGTTCCCGCTCCTTGCCGGCGCGACACCACGCCTTCGGCTTCCAGAGCTTCCAGCGCCCTGCGCACCGCCCGACGCCCAACCCCAAAAAGCGCGGCAAACTGGCGCTCGGTCGGCAATTTGCTGTCGGCGGGAATGTCGCTGGTCCGCAGATAGTGGCGCAAGCGGTCGAGCGCGGCATCTGAATTGCCCTCGCCCTCATCGAACTCCACGACAATACCGTTGCTGAGATCGCCGGCCATATTCCGAACCAATGTTTGGTTATAGGTTCATGATCGGCATTTCAAAAAACCAAGTCAAGGGTCAATTTTTATGCACACTATTGAGAAAATATTTTGCTTCTGCGTATTTTTTATTCCTTCGGGGGATGCTTTTTAGCGAACCTATAGCCGGACCAATGTTTCCACACCAATTGAAGGAAGCCGGCTAAGAGGGCCAAGAGTGCGCAACTTCTG
>CAZGMU010000725.1:0-1725 GCA_964526975.1 uncultured Planctomycetaceae bacterium | reverse complement strand
GCGTTGTCAATGCGGTCTCAGCTGCCGCGAATGGTTGGGCCGCCTACTCCGGTAACTCCGTCAACTCTCTCCTGCCAACGACCGCTCCGTACGCAGGTCCGAAGCTGCAGGCGAAGTTCGGTACAAGCGCCGCAACCTGGTCGACAAGTACCGCAGCTCCGGGCAGCGGCAATGGCAACAGCAGTTCGGCCAACGGTGGTGGCCGAATTCAAGTTCGTTCCTCGGCTTATTTTCAAACCGGGACGCCTAACCCTGGCCAAACGGAACCCTGGACCTGGGATGGCAACTCGGGCCAGGTGTTGCTGCTCGACAAGAACGATCACATCGCGTGGGCTGGTGATCCAAGCCTCGATAAGCGCGTTGCTCGGATGATCTGGAATTGGGATGACACTCTCAAGCAGGTCACCTCTTGGGAATTGCTGCTGAACGTGTCCCTGATCGATCGGCTCTACCCCAGCTTTGGCGGTTTGCTGCCCGCAATTGGCGATGCAGCCATCATGACGGTGCAAAATGGGGATAACGCGTATACCGATTCACTCGTGCATATCACTCAGGCAGTGCAAGCCGTTCCAGAAGCATCTACGGTCTATTCATTTGCCTTGCTCATTGGCTTGGTGACGCTGGGAGCGGTGCTCCGCCCACGATTTGTTCGCTCGCTCCTATCTTTCTGACGGATTTGCGAAGGCCAATAGGAATTACTTGAATAATTCCCACCGACGTCGTTTTTCAGAACGCTCGCAGCAACACTTTCAACACCCGGCGTGAGGTTAGCTACCTCACCGCCGGTTTTCTCATGCGCCCTCGGCAGGCTCTCACCGGACGTCGCGTTGGACACGGCGATCCCAAAGGGGATGGCGTCGAGTGTTCTTCACCGGGCGGTGTCGAAGCGAATAGACGGTAATCAACAGACACAGAATAACCGACGCTGGCTCGGGGACCGTCGCAACGGTGCCTGCTGCACTGGTTCTGCCGAAGTTCGCACGCCATGTGTTGTAGCTGTTGATGTCACCAAGCGTTTTGCGCCATACCACGTAGTCGGCAGTGTCAACGTTGCCGTCGAGATTGAAGTCGCCTCCGAAATTTGTGAACAGCACGACGTCGTTGCCATTTCCGCCGGTATACGTGATGAACAGATCGATGCCGCCGAACGAACCGACCAGCGCGCCTTCGCCCAAACCGGCGAAACTTCCGGAGGCCGTGCCGTCGACGTCGACGATTGTAAACGACTGGCTGGATTCGAGCGTGAAGCCGCCGGTGAGCGAAACGCTGAGCGAACCCGATAGTGATGCATTTCCACCAATATGTAATGAGTCGAACATAGATGGCACGGTGCCGCCGACGCGAATTGCCAGCGAGTCGCCGTTGGCCATTGCGAGATTTCCGCCCACTCAATTGTCGCCGACGAAACTGGACGCCCCCGCCGATCCGCCGGTGACGCTGCCGAGAATCGTGCTGCTGATAAGGTTCAACTCACCGTCATTGGTGAGGCCGGCCTGAAAATCGAGTGTGCTATTGATGGCGTTGATCTGGCCACCGGCGTTGTTCGTTGCGGCCTCGGTGAAAGTGAGCGTATCGTTGACGGCGTTGACCTGGGCCCCGCCATCGTTGATGAACTCGACCTCGACGCTGCCCGAGCCGCGCAGCTCACCGCGGGCGGCATTGGTCAGCAGGTCGCTTCCGGTAATCTGCGCGGAACCGCCGCCAAGCTCGATATCGTGCGAATTG
>CAZGMU010000724.1:1480-1728 GCA_964526975.1 uncultured Planctomycetaceae bacterium | reverse complement strand
GCTGACGCTGCTGTTGCCGCGCGGTGCCGAGATTCCCGATATAGTAACGGCGGGCAGTCGTTGGGTAGGTGTGCGTGTGCCGGCGCATCCGGTGGCACAGCGACTTTTGAGTATTTACGGCGGGCCTCTTGCGGCTCCCAGTGCCAATCGCTTCGGTCGTATCAGTCCAACGTCTGCCAAAGATGTCATGGCTGATTTGGATGATCGCGTTGCGGCGGTGGTTGATGGTGGTCCCTGTGAAGTGGGTG
>CAZGMU010000724.1:1177-1470 GCA_964526975.1 uncultured Planctomycetaceae bacterium | reverse complement strand
CACCCAGCTCCATCACCACGCGCTCGGTATCGAGCTTCGGGTTCTGCCGGAAGGAAAAATCGAAATTTTGCGGCCGGGGGCGGTGAGTGTGGAGCAACTCAACGACATTCCTGGCGTCCGAAGTATTCAGGTCCAACTTTCTAAATCAGGCACGATTGAGGCGCCTGGCATGCTCGCGCTGCATTATGCGCCGACGAAGCCGGTTTGGGCGTTGAGTGTGACCTCGGAACAAAAAGAACTTTCACCGCGTAATTTTGGTGTTTTGTTTCTCGATGCAAAAACGCGCGATGTTG
>CAZGMU010000724.1:0-1151 GCA_964526975.1 uncultured Planctomycetaceae bacterium | reverse complement strand
TAATGTCACAGCCGAGCGCACACTCAGCGAAACGAGCAGTGACGCTGAAGCGGCGCAAAATTTATTTCGCTACCTACGTGAGCTCGATGCAAGTGATGCTGAGGCGTTGATTATTTGTTTGCCGAGCGAGAAAAACGGTCTGTGGTTGGCGATCAATGATCGTTTAACGCGCGCTGCTGCTGGTCGGATGCTTTAAACTGGCCCACGCAAGTGGGCCAGTTTGTAGCTGCTTCCAGACTTCTTCCATTTTCATACCGCGCGAACCCTTGATGAGGATTGTGTCGCCGGCTTGAATGCTTTTTTTCAGCGTCGATGCGAGTGTGAGATGGTCGCTGGCGTGTTGCACGTCGGGGTGATCTTTTAAAGCATTTGCTAAATGCTGCATGCGTGGACCGTAAAGTAAGATGTGTTCGTAGCCACCGGCTTGAATTGGTTTCGCGAGTGCGGCATGCATCGACGTTTCGAATTCGCCGAGCTCAAGCATATCGCCGAGAACGAGCCAGCGTTTGCCTTTTTTGCCTTCGTGTTTCTTGTGCTGCTGGTCCAATAATTTCAACGCTGCGAGGACCGACGAAGGATTTGCGTTGTAGTAGTCGCAGATGACGGTTGCGCCGTTTAACTGATGGATCTCTGAGCGGCCATAGCTGATCTTGCAGGTTGCTAAGCCCTTGCGCATCTCATCGGCAGTAAGCCCTAAAGCTTTGGCGACCGTGATCGCACCGAGTAAATTGCTGGCGTTGTGCTCTCCAGACACAGGTGGGATAAAGGCCTCCGGCTTAGGTCCCAGACCCTCGACCAGTAATGAATCGTTGCCAACATGGATAAAGCCAGATAGCCCGCGTGGCCCGAGCTGCTTGGTATCCAGGCGCATGCCGAAAGTCCAAGGCTTGGCATCCGCCAGCTCCTTAGCGAGCGGCGCAATCGCTGGATCGCTTAAATTAATCGCCACCAGCCCGCCCGTTTTGGCGGTCATCTGCAGGCTGAGTCGTTCTTCGCGGGTGACGGTGTCGAGGTCGATCAATTGTTCGAGATGTTCTGGTCCGATCGCCGTCAAAATCGCACCGGTGGGGGCCACCAACTCCATATGTTGTGCCATCGCTCCGGGGGCATCGATGCCGACTTCAACGACGGCAGCTTGATGCTGCGTACGA
>CAZGMU010000723.1:479-1738 GCA_964526975.1 uncultured Planctomycetaceae bacterium | reverse complement strand
GCGTACTAGTACGGTATCCGGTGGGGCGGGAGTTGTCAAGCTTTTTGTGGAAGCGGGATTTTTTGAGTCGTTCGCCTCGAAGAGAAACTCACGCAGAGGCGCGAAGGCGCAAAGACAAAGGCAGGGAAAGAAAGTAGAACCGCCAATCGACGCTAATTTTCGCTAATCGAAGCAAAGAAAAATGATTTCTCATTGGTGAAGATCCACGCGCATTGGAGTTTCGAGACCTTGCGCCACACTTCGCGCCTTCGCGCCTTTGCGTGAGACAAGCAATCGGTCTAGCGGATGGAAGAGCGGTGTTGCTCGGGGATCGTTTTATTTTTGCAGGATGAGTTTGTCGTTGCGGGTGATGGTGAGGCGGTACTCGCTGCCGGCGTGGCGGATGAGGAGGATTTTCGAGCCTTGGAAGAGTTCGTGGGAGTCGACGGAGCGGGGGGAGAGCTCGGTTTCGGGAGACTTGTTAGCGGCAGCGGAGTCGTCGGCGGGGATACCCATTTTTACATCGAAAAAGGTGGTTGCGGTGGACATGGGCTGGCCGGCTGAAGGAGCCGCTGGCAAGAAAGGGTTGAAAAAAATCGGCGAGGGCAGTTGACGCCGGCCGAAGATGCGTTAACATATCACGACTGAGACTCAATATCAATACTGACGCAGCCTGCCAGAAGCTTTTTCCAGCCCGCCACGTCGACCGACTGCCTGGTCCTTGTGCCGGGAGCTTGGTTTGACCTTTGGGGAGCGTGAAAGAGCAATGTTTTGGGCCGTCGTCGATCTTTCTGACACGATGTTTTGCGTTGGCGTTTGCCCTTGGTGGCGGACATCCGATAGCCGTTGCAGCTTGGCCCATTGTTGGTTGGCGAGCAGCCGGTATTCCGCTCGCGGCAGTTGCGAACGGGCCTGGGGCCGATCGTCGTTGGTTGATTCCCTAACCCCCTCAAAGGATTGACATTCCATGATGAATTCTCAGACGAAGTCGATTTACGAGCACGTGCAATCGCTACGCGAGGCGGGCGAAGTGGATCGGGCCATTAAGGAATTGCGTGGCCACCTGAGCCAGGATTCCAACGACGGCAGGGCGTGGGAGCTATTGGGCACGCTGTTTTTCGAGCGGCTTGATTTTGCCCAAGCGCAAGCGGCGATCGAGTGTGCGAGCGTGTTGGCGCCTCTTTCGGCGCGGGGGCAGCTTGTGCTGGCGCGATGCTATGACGGCGCGAGGCACTCGACCGCGGCACAGGCGATCTATTTGCATGTGGCCACGCTGCAGG
>CAZGMU010000723.1:0-469 GCA_964526975.1 uncultured Planctomycetaceae bacterium | reverse complement strand
GGGTTGGGCCGGTATGGCCAGTTTGAGCTCGCGCTGCATGTGTGTCGAAGCGCGGCGCGGCGACTGCCGGATGACCCGATGCCGCTCTTGGGGATCGTGCATTACATGTATCGGCTGAAGCGGCCGATCGAGCACATTCTGCCGACGATGTGGCGCGCGGTGTCGCTTGATCCGGAGAATCGTGGGCTGCGGATTACGTTGGCGTGGATGCTGAACGAAGCAGGGCGGCCGGGCGAAGCGGTGTCGGTATTGGAGCAGGTGGCGTGCGAGGAGATTACGTGCGCGAGTTGCCTGGAGCGATTGCAGCATATTTATGAGCAGGCGGGCGATGAAGCGTCGGCCGCTAGTTGCCGCGCTTATCTCGAGGCGTTGGCGGAAGAGTAAACCTGAACGAACCCCATTTGAAGGGAAAACGATATGTCTCGATACACCGGACCCAAGGCGCGCATCAATCGGCGGCTGGGCCTGA
>CAZGMU010000722.1:0-1739 GCA_964526975.1 uncultured Planctomycetaceae bacterium | reverse complement strand
CATTCGCTGAATGCCCGCGTCCTCGATCGCACGCAATTCCTTGCGAATCAGGTCAGCCTTCTCTTGCAACTGAACGCGTTTGGCCCGCTCCTCAGGCTTGGACATGTCCCATTGACTGTAGCGCGCCGGATCGCGTTCATGTATATCGGCATACGGAGTGATATCCGCGAAAAACGCCAGCAAGCCGTAGTAGTCTGCTTGCGGGATTGGATCGATCTTGTGGTCGTGGCACCGCGCGCAGCCGATGGTCAGCCCGAGCATCGCCTGGCTAGTCGTCGAAATGATGTCGTCAAACTCATCGTAGCGTGCCTGCAAGGGGTCGGCCGGCTCATCATCCCAAATACCTAGCCGATAGAAACCGGTCGCGATCATCGAATCGTCGGTGACTTGGTCTAACTCATCGCCGGCCAATTGCTCGCGGATGAATTGATCGTATGGTTTGTCGTCATTAAATGATCGAATGACATAGTCGCGATACTTCCACGCGTTTGGTTTCAAGCCGTCGCGCTCAAAGCTGTTGCTCTCGGCAAACCGCACCAGGTCGAGCCAATGCCGGCCCCACTGCTCGCCGTGATGGGGCGACGTCAGGAGAGAATCAATCAGCCGTGGCCATGCTTCCGGCGCGGTGTCGCGAACAAACCTGTCCACTTGCTCGTTCGTTGGCGGCAGGCCGGTCACGTCGAAATAGGCACGCCGCACAAGGGCTCGAGTATCCGCTGGTGGAGCAGGGGACAGGCCCGCACGCTCAAGGCCCGCGAAAATATATGCGTCAATCGGACTGTTTGCCCAGGCCTCATTCGAGATGGCGGGCGGAGATTGGGGCTTCGGCGGAATAAACGCCCAGTGGGTTTCCCACGTTGCGCCGGCCGCAATCCATTGCTCAAGCGTTTCGATCTCTTCTGCCGAGAGTGGCTTCCCTTCCGGTGGCATCCGGATCGATTCATCGACAGCGCGCACTCTCTCGATGAGCGCGCTGTCATCTACGTTTCCTGCCACAATGGCGTGGACGCCGGAGTCGAGAGCCGCAAAGGCGGTATCAGGCTTGTCGAGTCGCAGGCCGCCTTCGCTGGCGGTTGGGCCATGGCAGCTAAAGCATCGCCGTGCCAGCAACGGCTTCACGTCACGCGCGAAACTCACCGGAGCATCGGCTGCGACGACCTCGCCAATCGAAAACGTCAGCGACATTGCAGCACTGAACGACGCCGCAAATCGCCATGCTACTCGGAGTGTTGTCATCGATTCGTTAGGTTGACCGGCTGCCCTGGAAGGTCCCGTTCCCTACAGTTTAACCGCCGGGACGAGACTAGTCAGCTTTACGCGAAATCGGTCTCGTAACTCAAATTCATTTCACAGGTAGCCCAACGCGCTTCGAGTGAATGAATCGACCTACTTTTTGCCAAGATTCTCGTCGAACCAGTCCGCCATTCGCTCAATATCTGGCTGTATATCTGGCCAGCCATGAGCACCGCCTCTTTTGACGACAAGTTGGGCCTTTACGCCAGCGCTCTTGAGTTTATCCACGATGATCTCCGACTGCTGAATAGGCACCAGATGGTCGGCGTCACCATGAATGATCAGCGTCGGGGGATCGTCTTTTGATACGTGGTTAATCGGCGATATATCTTTTCCAATCCCCTCGATCTTGGCTTCATCGGTGATAACTATAAAATGCCGCGTCTTTGGGTCCATTTCAGAGAAGTCAAAGGGCGCGCGAAAATCCTTGAGAATCCCCCGCCCAA
>CAZGMU010000721.1:0-1747 GCA_964526975.1 uncultured Planctomycetaceae bacterium | reverse complement strand
ACCATCGAGTTGGCAACAATTGGCCGACGACGTTTTGGCGGGCGAAGCGATTTCGCGTGAGCAAGCTCTCGCGGTGCTCGAATGCCCGGATGAAGAGCTGCTCGATCTGCTCTCGGCCGCCTATCGCGTTCGCCGCCGCTCGTTCGGCAACGAGGTGCAGCTTTATTTTCTAATGAATGCCAAGAGCGGCCTCTGCCCGGAAGATTGCAGCTACTGTTCGCAGTCGAAAGTCTCCGAAGCAGAAATTCCTCGCTACAACATCCTCAGCCGCGACAAATTGCTCGACGGCGCTCGGCTGGCCGCCGAGCGAAAGGCCCGCACGTATTGCATCGTCATCTCGGCCCGCGGCCCCAATGAACGCGAAATGGCCGCCGTTACGTCGATCGTGCCGCAGATCAAGGAGCAATACAACTTGAAAATTTGTGCTTGCCTGGGGTTACTCACGCCCGCTCAGGCTCAGGCGCTCAAAGAGTGTGGCGTCGATCGGGTGAATCACAACCTCAATACCAGCGACGCACACTACAGCGAAATTTGCACGACGCACACGTTCGCCGATCGACTAGCGACCCTACACGCCGTGCGCGATGCGGGCATGGAAATGTGCTCCGGCGGAATCATCGGAATGGGCGAACAGCGGCACGATGTGGTCGATATGGCCATCTCACTTCGCGATCTGGGTGTGCAATCGATCCCGGTCAACTTCCTCAACCCAGTGGAAGGTACGCCTTTGGCCGGCCAAAGCGATCTGACCCCTCGCTACTGCCTCAAGGTGCTCGCCATGTTCCGGTTCGTGAACCCCGAGATCCGCATTGCCGGTGGGCGCGAGCTGCACCTTGGTAGCTTGCAAGCACTGGGGCTATATGCTGCCAATTCGATCTTTGTCGGCGACTATCTCACGACGCAGGGCCAGGCACCCGAGGCCGATTATCAAATGATCCGCGATTTAGGCTTTGAAGTCGTTCGCAACTCCGAATCGTCGAGCTGCTAGCTGGCGAGCCAAGCACTCGACCCATTCAACCGATTCTACCAGGTCAATTTTATCGGTAATCTTTTCGGAATCGGATTAATCTTCCACAAAAGTTCGATCCGATATACGACCGACAGTTGGACATACTTTTCAACGTCGGACCGCGCGCCCTCAAAGCAACTACGCCGTTCGCCGATCCCTCCGCTCGCAAGGATGCGATCATGTCTCGTCGATGGCTCTCCGTCATAACTGGCCTCGTGCTCTGCCAGCCCTTCGCCTCCGTGGCAGTTGCACAGAACTCGATCTCGCATTCACTCTTCGGAAATTGGTTCGGCCGCAAGGAGAGTTCGTCGTCGCAGCAAGACAATCGCTACACAACACGGATCACCGATGCTCCGTCACAATCGTCGGCGAATCAAATGCCCCCCGACCCATCGAACGGCACGGAGGTACTGCCTGGCCTTGGCGGATCACCATTGCCAAAGAAAACGACGTCATCGACTAACAATAATTCAACTGGCAAGAACGGCCTGGCACCGCCAAACCTTAATCCAAGCGATCTACGCAACGAGCTCTCGGGCTCGTTCCCCAAAGTGACCGAAACGGCCGAGCCAACCGTCCGCACGGCCCGTGCCGGCAGCAATGTTCCGAAGACCGAGGCCCGTCAGGACAAACCGGTAACTGCGAGCGAACAGTCGAGCGTGTCGACAAGTCCTGCAATTACACCGCTTCAAGAGCAGGGCAAGCAAGCGACGGCAAAGGCGGCGCCAAGCATTCAGC
>CAZGMU010000720.1:1495-1755 GCA_964526975.1 uncultured Planctomycetaceae bacterium | reverse complement strand
CTTCTCGTTTTCGAGCGCCAGCACTTCGCGCTTGAAGTCCATCATTTCGTCATGGCTGAAAGCGTCGAACGGACCAAGGAAGCCTTGCGTATAGAATTGCTTGATCTCCTTCTCGCTCATCTGATATTGAGGCGCCACTTGAGCCTTTGGCTTGAACGACGCTGGCATTTTGAAGTAGCACGGCTGATCAATGCATGCTTCGGTGAAGCGGCTTTTGATCAACACCCAGAACATTTCGTTGGTCCAGTTGTTGACCACCG
>CAZGMU010000720.1:0-1422 GCA_964526975.1 uncultured Planctomycetaceae bacterium | reverse complement strand
AATGCGTTGCCACAAGGGCCGCACCTTCGGGCTCATGTTCATAGCTTTGACTCACTCGTTCGGGGGTGAAGCAGTTTATTGCGATCTAGTCTCGATAGAATCGTGACTGCGGCTGTAATTTGAGCCGGTTACAACGATTGCTAAAAAGTATCGGATAGTAGCGATGATAACGTTGAGAAGACAAGCGGACTTTTCATCCAGTAGAAGCTTTTTCTGCGATCTTGCTAGCGTCGGGCGCCAAGCACTCGCAGCGGATCGAGCAGCAACGTAAATTGAAATCATGTCCTCATTTGTCCCTATTGTTCCGCACGCCCGGCAGGCGTCTGCCGGGGCGAAGTTCGCCCCCTTGGCCTGTGCGCCAACATTCAACGCGCCAGTTCGCTGGACGCTTCGCGTGCTAGCATGGGTGGCATTTGGCATCGCATCGTATCTTGCCTGGAAGTCGGTGACCCATGCTCCGGTCGCCGGTTGCGTGGTCGGGTCGAACGAAGGCTGCGACCTGGTGCTTAGTACGTCGTGGTCGAAGTGGCTCGGCGTTCCGGTCGCGGTTTTAGGACTGGCCTGTTATGCCACGCTGGCAACGCTGAGCTTGTTTCTGGGCGTGCGAGATGCCACGGCGAATCGTTGGATCACGACCATCTTCGTGATGTTGGCGATCACGGCTGCAGGCGCTAGTCTATGGCTCTTGGGCATTCAGATATTTGTGATCGGGGACTTTTGTAAGTACTGCCTCGTGACCGATTTTTGCGGAATCGCACTGGGGATAATCTCGTCTGTTTTCGCTATCCGCGCGGTTTATTTTCAACGCGGAAGTTCACCGTCGCCAACCGTTAAATCGGGATTGACGGCGCTTCGCAACACGATGCCAGGCGTTCCTCGCACTGTTGCGCCAGCGGCTCGGGCCGAGTCGGCGTCACCATGGCTCCTGCCTGCAATTGGCGGCGCAATTCCACTCGTTGCACTCCTGATTGGTGGCCAGCTCCTGTTCTCCTCCAAGACGTTCGATGTGCAAAAGGTTGCGCTTAACGAGTCGATCCAAATGGTCGGTTCGGAGCCTGAAGAAACGGAAGACACATCGCCCGGCGGCACAGAACGAGTTGCCTTGCGAGTTCCGACTGACGACGAGAACGGGGAGCGGCCCCAGCTTCCCGCCGATTCCACCGATGCGAATCTGAAACCGGACGATGCTGCCAAAGATAATGCAACGTCCGACTCCGAAAAATCCAGCAGCCCACCTCCGAGCGAACCGGCCACGCCAGTCAAGTCGCGTCTGGTGAAGTTCCTGGGCGGCAAGCTAACGCTCGACGTGTACCAGCACCCAGTGATCGGGTCGCGCGAAGCGCCGCATATTGCGATCGAGATGATCTCCTACGACTGCCCGCACTGCCGCGCCGCCAACGAGCGCGTGGCCGAGGTGCGCGA
>CAZGMU010000719.1:860-1761 GCA_964526975.1 uncultured Planctomycetaceae bacterium | reverse complement strand
TTTCGAAGCTCGCCGGCGTGGTAATGTTGATTTAACGTTTCTGAACTAAGACTAATGTCGAGTTGCAGCTTACCGCGCAGCAACTGAGCGAAGTTTGTGCTTTGCTGCAGGACACTATCAATTGGCACCAGAACGCAGTGGTTTGGGTGAGCGTCGAAGAATGCCTCGATGTTCAGGTTGTACGTGTACCAGGCCTGGAGCCCGGCCATGAGCGTTGGGTGGGAATCGAAATCGCTTGCGACGTGCAGATAGGTTTGGCCGCGCGCGTGCAGCAGGCCTTCGTGGAATTCGTAGAAATCGATGTCCTCGAAATATCCGCGTGGATTAGCCGAGTTGGCGGCAATCAGTTTGTCGCCAACGTGGACGCCGGCGGATTGCAGCAGGCTGCTCAGCAGGGAAGTTCCTGACCGATGCATGCCGGTGATAATGACCGCTTGTGCCATTTCGCATTTCCCGTCTCGACGCATTCGGGGTGCTGTTACGCGGCTTGCTGGTTGCCGTGCGAGTTGATTGGCGACTTTGCTCGTCGCCACCGCTTTAGCGCGCCGTTAAACAAACGCTTCGACAATCGCTCTTTGAGTTCGCCTATTTCATGCTCACGTTGGGCAACCAACTGCTGTTGGATCAGCAGCGGGTGCATTGGTGTGTAGCGACCGTAGCGATTTTGAAAATCGACCTCATGATTCGCGTCCATCGCGCTGTCGACAACTTGTGCAAATCTTGTAGCGTACAGGTCCATCGCGTAGGGTTGGGCGGAGCGATAAGCGGACCGCCCTGCATTGGCTATCGACGAGGGGGCGGCGGCCAGCTGCGCGATCAGATTGGCCATCGCAGCCATATCACCGACCGGCACGACAAAGCCGTTGTCATTATGGTTGATAACGCCGGCGATGCCGCTGCT
>CAZGMU010000719.1:0-850 GCA_964526975.1 uncultured Planctomycetaceae bacterium | reverse complement strand
CATGGCCGAGCCATTTGCCGGCCATTTCGGCGTGAGAAACGCGCCCGTGAAAGTGAACGTCTGCGGCCGGGACACGTGCCCGCATCATCTGCTGTAGCGGTGCATATTCGTCACCGTCGCCGTAGATATCGAATACGAACGGTACTCTTGCCCGGAGCAGGTGCTCCACAAGCGGCACGAAATCCCAAACGCGCTTCTGCGGCTGCGTCACGCGGCCGGCGTAGATCAAACGCAGGGGCTTGGTCTGGTAGGTGCGTTCAAGCTCGCGAGGAATGCGGACGCCGTACGGCAGCATGGCAATGTCTTCGGCGCGGCAGGGCACATGTTCGGTCAGCTTTTTTTGACATTCCTTGCTGACTGCGATAAATTTCGCAATCGCCGGTTCGTACCAACTGAGCGGGCGGTAGTATTGAGTGACGTCGTCGGCGTGACACATGCCGACACAGCGGATGCCTGGTTCAAAACCGGCTAGAAATAGCTGCCAAACGTAGTTCGGGATCAGCACCGCCGGCGTCATTTGGCGAACGGTCTGAAAAGCCTCTTCCAGTGTGCGGACAGCCAGATCCGCATGATTGCGTTCTTCGGGCCCGATGTAGAGTGTTTGAACGTCGTATCGCGGGTGATCGGCCAGCGCGGTTCGTAGCTGATCCGCCCAACTGGTGACGCCGCTCAGGCAGTTAGTGCCGGCAATGATGATCGGTGTCTTGCGGGTCATGCGGCCTTCGCCTTTGCCAAGCGACGTTGATATTTCAATAGCCGCAATCCGGCCCAAGTCGTTGTTTGCCCGTTGTCGTACAGCACGGTTGGCTCGACCGACACGAGGCCGCAATCGGTCAGTTCGATGAACGCG
>CAZGMU010000718.1:0-1761 GCA_964526975.1 uncultured Planctomycetaceae bacterium | reverse complement strand
CGCGCATCGACATCGCGGATGCGCCCGAGGACGTAGTCTGGGAGGTGCGCGCCCAGGGCGGCCAATGGCGCGCCTCCGGCCAGGGCGCAAGGCCCAACCTCGTGCTCGCCCCCGGCCCCTACGAGGCGACGGCCACCGTCGCCGACCGCACCCTCACGCAGTCCTTCACCGTCACAGCCAGCAAGACCACCCGCGTCCGGCTCTCGGAGTAGGGGAATGCGGTCTCGTGGCCACCAGGCTTGATCCGACGGCCACGGGCGTCGTCGTGACGGACGACCATCTTACCGTATCTCTAGCCGTCGGCCCCCTTGACCTGGTTCCCCCGTCGCGCCGAAGCCACCGCCGAGCAACGTCGCAACTGGTGCCTCATCGGACGCGGCCAAGGCATCCACTGGCCCGATGTCGATGAGGACGTCTCCGTCGTCAGCCTCCTGCGCGGGGGCTAATTGCGCTTGCCGGCGAACAGCATTCAAGCAAGTTGTAGGGCGGGTTAGCCGGAGGCGTAACCCGCCGTCTTCGCAGCCGACAAGGTGGCGGATTACGCTTCGCTAATCCGCCCTACGGGCTGTGTTTGATAACCGCGGCTTCTCCCTGCGGCGTTAGCGTCCAAACGCCACCGTCAACCCGACATCGAGAGCGGTAGTCTCGGTTAAGCCGCTATCTTGCCAGATAGCGCGTTGAGCGAGGCGAGGAACGGATAGGTTGGGCGTAAGTTGCACAGTTGCGCCATTCAGGCTTGACGCTACTCCGGCGTTTACAAACCAGACAAAGAGTCGCTCGAATCCGAAATACTCCTTCTTTGGAATGAAGACAAAGTATCCTCGCCCGTGCGGATTCGCTTTAGCCACAAGGTCCCTCATGTTAATTTCGAACTGGTTCGGGCCTATGTGGCGTGCCACTATGGAATTCGCAGCTGATGGACTGGGCTGAACGCGAAATTCGACAGCTTTGCGAACGCCGAACGCGTTGAGCGCAGCGGAGAAACCCATAAGCGAAATCTCCCGGCGCTGACCTTTCCCAAGTATAAGGTGGGCATACTCCAGTTCTATCGTCGTGCCGTTACGGAATGCTTCGATAGCAGCATCGGTCAGCTGCTGGCGCAGGCGCCAATGCGGTGCTCCGTCCCACTCGAGCATGAACTGTTGGCTTCCAATACGGAGTATTGCGGGAAAGCGCTCGTTGAAGAAATCAAGATCGGCAACAAAGCTGGAAGAGCCAAATACGACGATGGTAGCTGGCGTGCCGGTTCTGAATCGCTGGTAATAACTAAGCGGAATGGCAGCGGTTAGTCTGACTACCTGTCCATCATAGAGGAGCAAGAGCTTTGTTGGAACAGAGCTGGGCTCGACAAGCACGTCTGTTGCTGCGGAGATCCGTTTGCAGTCATTATGCCAAGCGCGGTAGGTTCCAAGCTCACAGGCTATCGTGGGATTGACGCTCGCAAACAAAATCACAGTCAAGAAGGTCACAGTACATTTAAAGTTCACTTATGCCTCCTGTTGACTATGTGAATAATATACAGCCGCTGAGACGTTAAGCCTACGCCGCCTGCTTCAGGCGGCGCAGGTCGGGAGGGACGGCTTCCTCGGTCAGGAGCTTGAGCGCGGCGTCCAGCGGCATGACGGTCTGCTTCTCGGAGCCGAGGCGGCGGATGGAGACGGCGCGTTCGGCCGCCTCCTTCTTGCCGACCACGAGGAGCACGGGGAGCTTGGCGAGCGAGTGCTCGCGCACCTTGTAGTTGATCTTCTCGTTGCGCAGGTC
>CAZGMU010000717.1:0-1761 GCA_964526975.1 uncultured Planctomycetaceae bacterium | reverse complement strand
CTTCTTTCCCATGATACATCTCTTACATTGGAAAACTTCGCAGCCCAACCCAAACTTTCGGGGCTGCAAGGAAAGGGGCCTAAAATGGAGGCCCGCCAGGAGGTGCGGCTGAAACGAGGCAGAGGCAGCCGACCCAAGAAAAGCGGCTATCAGAGTCACATTCGCTGAACCAACCCAGAGCCCATTATTGAATTCATTCGGGGGGTTGTCCATAGCGAATTGGTTTATTATCGGCAGAAAAAATCGCCTTTTCGGGCGGCAAACCAACCCCGGCCCGGCTCGCCGAACCCCCATTCACCCTCGTCTTGAAGCCTCCATCCAATTCCATGCTTACCGCCGACGAAATCATCGCCCGCTTGCAGCTTGTTCCCCTCACGATCGAAGGTGGTTACTTTCGCGAAACGTATCGGGCCCCGCTGCGGCTGCCGGCCGGTTCGTTGCCGCAGGACTATGGCGGCGATCGCAATGCTTCGACTGCCATTTACTATCTCCTCACCCCGGATACCTTCTCCGCAATCCACATCGTGAAAAGCGACGAAGCATTTCATTTTTATGCGGGCGATCCGGTCGAGATGCTCCAGCTCTGGCCCGGTGGCACGTCGCGCGTTGTCATTCTGGGCAACAACCTGGCAGCCGGCCACGAGCCGCAACACATCGTACCGGCCGGTGTCTGGCAGGGCTGCCGCCTCGTGACCGGCGGCAAATGGGCGCTATTGGGCTGCACCGTAGCGCCGGGCTTCGACTATGCCGACTTCAAGCTCGGTGATCCGGTGAAACTAACGGCACTCCATCCCGAGTATGCAGAGATGATTCGTGAGTTAACCAAACGGTAAGGTTCTGTGGTGTTTTGCGTGCTTGTCGCATAGACTGTCGGGCGCGTCTGGAGGGGCGGATCGCGGCGAGCGTAGCTCGCCGGCTAATTTGGATACGTAGTTGAGAGATTTCGGCGCTCTCCTCCCATTTCAATCAGGAGTTTTTCATGGCTAAGAAGCGAACCACGATGCGCAGCAAAGCGGGCAAGAAGCTTTACGCTGTTCGCAACGAACAGGGCGAATTCACCGATATCCAAACTTACCAACGTGCTCATAGCGCCGATCTGCGCCAGAAGAGTAAAGCCGAGCTGGAAGCCGCCGCCAAGAAAAAGAAGACGGCGAAAAAGGCCAAGCCGGCCCAGGCCGTCAAAAAGAAGAAAGCGACCGCTCCCGCGAAGACCGCTAAAAAGAAAGCGAAGAAGGCAGCCAAACGCGGCAAGTGACCCCGGCCGACGACATGCCACAACCGCCTCACGCGTCGCCAAGCCTAGATGCCCCGCCACCGCCGGTCGCACCGCGGCTTGGCCTGTGGGACGCCGTCAGCATTATCATCGGCATCGTGGTGGGGACCTCAATTTTTCGATCCACGGCCCTGATCTTCGATAAAGCTGGCGGGCCGTGGATCGCTCTGGCCTTGTGGGCGTTCGGCGGCCTGCTCGCCTGGTGTGGCGCGGTCTGCTATGCCGAACTGGCGACGACCTATCCGCGCGACGGCGGCGACTACGAGTATCTCAACCGCGCGTTCGGTTCCTGGTGTGGGTTTCTGTTTAGCTGGGCACAGTTGGCTACGGTCATCAGCGGCAACATCGCGATCATGGCCTACGCGTTTGCCGATTACGCGGGTCGGCTTTACCCGATGCATGAACAAGCAGCCGTTCTCCTCGCGGTCGCCGCGGTAATCGCACTCTCGTCTCTCAACTCACTAGGAATCGTCGCCGGCAAGGCAGCT
>CAZGMU010000716.1:0-1771 GCA_964526975.1 uncultured Planctomycetaceae bacterium | reverse complement strand
TGTATAGTGGACCAGCGGAAGCCCGCCGAGGTCGAGGTGGGTCTTGAATTCAGCAAACCGTTTGCCATCAGGGTAAACGAAGCGACGCCACATGCCGTTGGCAGTCTGCTGAACCACGTACTCGACACTACCAGGGAGAACGCTCGAAATGGTAGCAGCACTCATACTGGCAACCTACTTTCAGGGATGGCGGGACGTCCAGGCCTGCCGGCATGTAGGCTATTCGTACGGCTTTGCGCGATATTGGGAAAAAATTGCTGTCAATTCGGCAGCGGACCGCGGTGCCATTCTCAACAGCCAGCTCCCACTAGCGCTGCCAATACCATGATTTCGTGGCTGGAATCTCTTGCCGAGTACTGGCCAGTTCCTTGGAGACTTCCGTCCGATCCGCGATCTGCCAGGGGAAGATCTGGACGCCGCCCGAAACGCTGACAACCCAGCCGCGGCTCGATTTCACGAAGCTGGCCTGCGACGGCACAGACCGCGGCGCTGGGTATTCATCCAGCGGCTGCTGGCCCATCAGGTTTGGCGCTTGAAAGCCCGAGTTGTCGGTGAGGCGCTCTTTGACCAGCAGCGCGCCAACCACGGCCAGGTCCATCACGTTGCGCAGCTGACCAAAACTCGAATCCTCGCGGGCCAGGTCCTTGAACTTGGCCGTGAAAGTGTTGCACCATTTCTGAGCGGTCGGGTCAGCTTTGCCCGAGTGCTCTTTCTGGCCAGCGTTATTGAGGAAGTCTTGCTCGGTCCGGCACTCGACTGCCTGACCACGAATCTCCCAGGCGAGGCCGTCGTTGTCGCGGCGAAGCGGCTCATATTTGGGCGCGAGCCAGAAACGTGGCATCAGGCTTTGCGCCCCGCCCCGCTTGATCATCGTAAGATAGCTGGGCATGCCGTCGATCGGCGCAGGCTCCATATTCATCGCGAGGCGCTTCATGCGGAAGTCAGCCGCCACGATCACGCGGGCGAAATGGCTGGTGTCCGGTATGCCAGTGACGGTGATTGTCTGCATGCCAACGGCTTCTTCCATCTGCCGACCACGGACTTGTGGGTCGTTGCTAAAACCGCGCGTACGCTGCTGAATGCGTTGCAGGCCTTCCGGCGTCGGATCAATCGAACAGCTAATGCCGGTTGCGTTCGACGCCTCGGCAACACGCATCGCGACCATCAAATCGTCGAGCGTCAGCACGGGCCGATTGCTCGTCGCGCCAACAACGCATCCCAGCGAGTCGACCTTCCAGCCTTCGGCCGGACCAGCGAGCACAATATCTTGCTTCTCAGGGTACACCAGCACGTAGCGAACCCGCTGCAACCCAGCCATATAGCGCACAGATTCAGGCAACGGCTTACCAGCCGCACGGGCAGCCGCAACTTCCGACTCCAATTGCTTGAGCGAAACGAACCGCAGATCGGTCCACTTTTCCAAGTCGGCAGGAACCTGCTCCAATCCTTTCTGCCACGCAGCTTGCAATTGCTTCAATTCGCCAACTTGCGGATTGGTGAGCACGCCATCGGTATCGATCTTCACGCCACCCACAGATGGATTGCGGAAGAACTGAGCAGTCGCTTCGTTGCTGGTAATGCCAAATACGGCGATGGCGACGGCGGCAAACGTAAGCCGCCGGATAGCTGTCAAAGAGAAGCACGACATGAAATAAAAGCCTCCGCCTTGCGGCGAGCGCGCAAAAACTACACGCTGTCGGTAAGGAATGGCATGGGAAAACTCTCAATCTACTTTCAGACTAATCGCTAACCCTAGTGGTTTCAACAGTTT
>CAZGMU010000715.1:0-1772 GCA_964526975.1 uncultured Planctomycetaceae bacterium | reverse complement strand
AAAACGCATTTGTTCTTTGATCCACTGCGGAACGCAATTTGGTAAGTTGCTCTAGTGATTCATGTTCTTCCATTTTCTCCTTCTGCCTTCTCTGTGCCCTCTGTGTCTCCGTGGTAAATCTTATCTGCTGAATTTGTTATATGAGTTATCCCTCAAGATCTATTTTTTCTTGCCAAGCCGCTCACTGGCTTCCTTGGCAAACTCCTCGACGTTTGTTTTGTCGATCACGCGGGCCGGAATGTCGATGAACTTGTTCTCGGGGACCGCTTTCTTGTCGCCTTTGTGAAGCGCGTCGAGCGTTTTGATCGATTGATAGCCGTACTGATAAGGGTTCTGCACAACCGTGGCAACGACCGTGCCGTTCTTGATCCCTTCCAGAGCCAGCGGGTTTTCATCGAACGCCATGATCTTCACTTTGCCGATTTTTCCGACACGCTCCAGCGCTTCGATAATGAGGGGCGGGTTGTATTCGAAGAGGCCGACCATGCCGTTGATATCGGGATAGCGGGTGACCGCATCCTCCACATTGGCCTTTGCCTTGGCTCGATCGAATTGATCGGTCATGGTGCCAAGCACAACGTATTTCTTATCGGTGCTCACCAACTCTTCGCCCAGCGGGCTATTGTGATTCGGATCGGGAGCGATTTCCAGGAAGCCATCGATCACGCCTTGCCGGCGCCGCTTCGAATTATCCTGGTCAAGCCGACCGATGAAGATCATGATCTTGCCTCCCTCGGGCATCGCGTCGCGAAGCGTCTTGCCACACATGTAACCGGCGTGGTAGTTATCCATGCCGATGTACATCAACCGATTGCTGTTGGGGGCGTCGGAATCGTGCGTGATCAGGTTCGTCTGAGCAGCGGCTTTGTTGAGTGCTTCTCCCTGGTTCTCCGAATCGATCGGACTGATCGCAATGCCGTCGGTGCCGCGGGTAAGCAGGTCTTCGATCTTGCGCGTTTGATCGGTAATATTGGTCGGCGTGACGACGACCACGTCGACTCCCAATTCCTTCCCAGCCGCATTGGCGCCCGCGCGAGCATACTCCCAGAAGTCGGCCGCTCCATTGGTGATGAAGGCATAGCTGGGCTTGGCTTTCGCCGCAGACTCGGCACCATTTTTGCCACGATTGCAACCCGATACGACGACCGACGCCGCAAGCAGCGACGCGATGAGAACCAGCCTGTTCATAGTCATGTTTCCGAGGACATGAGGAGTGTCACTCGATAATAATCTATGGGCAAGGCACTATGCTATAGTCGGTGGAAAGGCCTCACGCAGAGGCCGAGAGAGCGCGGAGCAGACTGCGCCACGAAGTCATCGGACCTGTTCGGGATGCTGCGATACGCGCGGCGGCACTGGACGATCACTCACCGACTTTCGCGCGAGCAAGCAGGTCTACGCGGTGCGACTGGCCAGCGCTTGTTGAATGGCGCGTTGCAGCACTTCGACCGTAGCAGGCTTGGAAATGCGAGCCACGACAGGCTCTCGCTCGACCACCACCTGGCGAGCATCGGGGTGGCCAGAAACCAGAATGACAGGAATGCCACGTTCCGAGAGAATTTCGGCAGCCGCGAGGCCGTCGAGTTTCGGCATATCGAGATCGGCAAACGCGATGTCGACCTCCTCGTGTTTGCATTGCTCGACCAGTTCTTCGCCGTTGCCGACCGAGCAGACGACTTTGTGCCCGAGGCACTCCAACAAGCGAACGAAAGTTTTACGAACGTCTGGCTCATCCTCGGCCACGGCGATTCGGACAGACGGCAGGCCGTTGT
>CAZGMU010000714.1:657-1778 GCA_964526975.1 uncultured Planctomycetaceae bacterium | reverse complement strand
GCCTTTGGCGCGCAACAGCACCATGCGCGTCAGCATGCCCGCCAAGAAGGGAATGCCAAGATAGATGAAGACGCTCTTGGCGATCTCTCCCATCGTGATGCTGACCGCGCTGGCTGGCAGGCCAAACAGCGGCGGCAGAATGGTGATGAATAGCCAGGCGTAGGGGCTATAGAACAGTACTTGGAACACGCTGTTGAAGGCTACGAGCCCCGCCGCGTATTCCGTATCGCCTTTGGCCAGGTCGTTCCAGACGATGACCATCGCGATACAGCGCGCGAGCCCGATCAGAATCAGCCCGACCATGAATTCGGGATAATCTCGCAGGAAAAGGATCGCGAGTGCGAACATCAGCAACGGGCCGATGATCCAGTTTTGGACGAGCGACAAGCCCAAGACTTTCCAGTCCCGGAACACGTCGCCCAGTTCCTCGTAGCGCACTTTGGCCAGCGGCGGGTACATCATCACGATGAGCCCGATCGCAATCGGGATGTTCGTCGTGCCGACACTGAACTGGTCGATGAAGCCCCGGATGCCGGGCACGAAGTAGCCGAGTCCCACGCCGAGGGCCATCGCGGCGAAGATCCATACCGTCAGGTAGCGGTCCAAGAACGAAAGCTGCTTCACTTGGCGTTCTCCAGATTCTCAGGCAGGCCCGCAACAAAGGCGCGGATTTCGTCACGCACGCGCCGATAGATGCGTAGCTTGTCGGCGTCCGTGGTCATCAATCGAGCCAACTGGGGCGGATCCGCGAAACCGACGTGCAGTCGCTTTACTCTGGCGGGCAGCACCGGGCAGGCTTCGTTCGCGGAGTCGCACACGGTGACCACGTAATCGAATTCGCCTGCTAGTTCGTCGATGTGCTTCGGTCGGTGGTGGCTGATATCGACGCCCGCTTCCGCCATGACGCGTACCGCCATGGGATTGAGCGGGTTGAGTTTGAGGCCGGCCGACGAGGGCTCGAGAACGTCCGACTTCAAATGCCGCGCCCAACCTTCCGCCATTTGGCTGCGACAGGAATTTCCCGTGCAGAGGAAGACGATGCGATGCATATGCTTAGGCGTATATATGGGTGAAAAAATTTTAGTCGCAGCAGCGCTGGCGGCCGAGTCGTTCGTCATCAC
>CAZGMU010000714.1:0-647 GCA_964526975.1 uncultured Planctomycetaceae bacterium | reverse complement strand
GGGCAAGCTTGTAATAGCTCCAACGGCCATCCCGACGCGCCAGCACGAAACCTGCTTTGCGCAGATAGGCCAAGTGCCGCGAGGCCTTAGGCTGCGGAACTCCCAAAACCTCGACGATATGGCAGACGCACAACTCCCCTCCGCGCAGCATGTGCAAGATGCGGAGTCGCGTTCGATCCGCGAACGCCCGGAACATCATGTCGACGCGGTTGATCGTTTTGGTTGTCATATTCGCTTAGCCAAATATATCGGCGCGGTCGATCAACCGTCAAGGCTAGTAGGGGATAGAGCCGACCCGGATGACGTCGGTCATGGCCAGCGTCACGGGGCGGCAGATTCTGCTTCGGTCGTTGGCTCGCTGTCGGCCGGTTGTGCTTCGGCCTCGGGTGCGGGTTCGGCCGGGTTGGTTTCGCTCGTCGGAGTCGCTGCGGCTTGTGCTTCCTCGAGCCACTTTCCGCGCAGGCGATTGCCGTGCTGCTGCGGCGAGGTGTCTTGCAAGTACAGTTCGATCGCCTCGGCGAGCTTGCCTTGCGCTTCATAAGTACGGGCCAGATTGTAGCGTGCCCCGTACGTCCAGGGGCCGCTGGGGGTGGCTTCGAGCGTGCGGCGTTTCAGATGTTCGACAGCGGGACCATACATGCCGCGTT
>CAZGMU010000713.1:0-1786 GCA_964526975.1 uncultured Planctomycetaceae bacterium | reverse complement strand
TTCTTCGGGAATCGAGCTGCTGGCAAACAAGTCAAATCGTCGGTTGGAGTTCCATCACCACTTTTTTACACCAGGAGTTGATCTAATGATCGCACGTTGTACACAGCGCATCTGCGCCTTGTTGGCGGTGTTACTTTTAATTGCTGGTCCACAGCGGGACGCATCGGCAACCAACTTGCAGAGTGGCTTGGTGGGCTATTGGCCGCTGAACGAAGGGGCCGGCACGGTGGCTAACGACATGGCAACCGGTGGAGTCGCCGACAACGGCGATATTCGCAACGCTCCAGCATGGATTAATGGAAAGTTCAACGCAGGTTTACAGTTTACGGGTTCAGAAGACGTATTGATCGGTCCGAGTGCGGACATGGATATTGGCACATCAGCCGTCACGCTTTCTGCCTGGGTGAAGCTCGACAAGCTGCCGGGCGACCTGTCGCTGCCCGATTTCGCCGGCATTTACGACTCATCCCCGGCGGCGACTGCCGATGCCTATGTGATGTACCTCGACCGCGGGAATGCTGAACTTCGGTTCAAGGTGACGGATAACGCGGGGGTGACTACGGGCGCTCATCCTGGCATTCCGGCGTCGATGCTCAATACGACGGACTGGCACCACGTAATGGGCGTGTACGACGGCGATCGCGGCTCCGTCGAGATTTTCTTGAACGGCAATCGCGTTGATATTGGCTCGATTCCGACGAATGTAAAAACGGTGCGTTCCGGGCAAACGGCGAGCATCGGCGCCGAAGCTGGTAGTACGTCGCCATTCACGGCTACCCGATGGTTCCAGGGCGGCATTGCCGATGTCGCCGTGTGGAACCGGGCGCTCGGCGGCGCCGAAGCGCAACACTTGTACAACTCCGGCACGGGCAATGCAGTTGGAGCGGGGAATCCGGATATCGCCCCACTGCCGCCAATCGGCCCCACGACGCCGTCGGCGCAGCCCGTCATCCATTATCGCTTTGACGGCAATCTACTGAATCATGGTACCGGCGGCGCGGCACTGAATGCCGTTTTCCACGACGGGCCAGATGCCTCGGGTCCGCAATTTGCCGGAGCGACAATTGGCCAGGGTCTCGATCTGCGAGCAAATCCAAGCCCAGTCAATTCGACCGCGACGAATGGCGATTACGTATCGGCCGATTACATGCTTCCCGACAAAGGCACCATCACGCTGAACTTTCAGGATATGACGTGGTTTAACTTCAATACGCTCTGGAGCAACTCGGTGCATAACAATGCCTGGGAGGCATGGATTTACGGTGACGGGCGGCTCGCCGCGCGGACGAACGATGGTTCGGGAAACAACAACCTCGACTTTCACCTGCCGCTCGTCGGCGACGAAGCCACGCCGCATCACGTGGCCCTTACGTGGGAGCGTTCGGGCACGCAGATGTCCAGCAAGATCTATGTCGACGGCGAGCTCCGCGAGCAGTATGTGGAAACGTATAAAGCGCCGGGCAACACTTTATTTGTGGGCGGAGGGTTCGCGTCGAACGGCGCCAACCATCTTGGAAGAGGCATCTACGACGACTTCCGCGTGTACGACGTCGCACTTTCCGAGAGTGAGATTCTGTCGCTTGCGAGAATTCCTGAACCCAGTTCCTTGATCGTGGCAGGCCTCGGGATTGTTTTCGCAGTCGTCAATTTCCGGAGGTCGAAGCCGTCGAGAAACTAGCAAATTGGGCCGGCGGACGTTCGTCGAGCGCCGCCGGAAGCCATTCATAATTCAGATGGACCGCTTTTACATCAAAAAGCGAGAGGAGCATTTATGACACTTTTTAGA
>CAZGMU010000712.1:0-1798 GCA_964526975.1 uncultured Planctomycetaceae bacterium | reverse complement strand
GCAGATCGCGACGTTGGGGTGATCGGCGACCTGCATAATGGCGGCCATGATTGGCAGCGGCGACGTTTTCTTGCCGTGAACTTCCACTCGGATCTGCTGGCCAAAGTCGGCGCCGTACTTGCCCACTTCGTTGAGCGCGCGGCCAATTTGCTCGATCGTTTTCTCGGCAGGCACTCCTTCGGGCAGGTCGTTGGGCCGGACTTTGACGCCGCTGCCGCCCACATCGTGGCTGAGTTTGATGAACTCCTTGGTGGCCGCGATGGAGGCGGCAAGCTTGCTTGCGTCGGGAGAGTGGAAGTCCTCGGCGCTTCCCAAGCCGACGAGGGTGACAGGGGAGTTGGCAAAGCGGGCCTTCACTTCGCGTCGCTGGTTCTCGTTGAGAGTCGGCTCGACACCGTGTTTGTGAGTTGTGCGCAGCTCGACGCCTTCTGCTCCCGCTTTTGTACAATTTATCAAGAGGGTGGGCAGGTCCCAGTCAGCACCCCATTTGTACGTAACGAGGCCAAATCGCATTCTCGGCGTCTTGCTGCTATCTGGCGCGGCGAGGCAAGAGATTGCCGGCAACGATGCCGGTAAGAGCCCAGCGGCAATGCCTGCGGAAGTTTGGAGGAACCGGCGGCGATCAATCGTGCTCATAGAGTTGCCTTGTTAACGTTGAGATTGAATTTCGTAGAACCGTAATGCCATTGATGACGTTGATTGGGTAACCGTGAGGGCGTCGCACGTCGGGGGGATGTGCGTCGAAGGTAAGTTGTTTCGTATGCGGTTGATCCGTGGATTCGAGGTCTCGATCGTTTGGAGTTGATCACAGCAGATCTACAATTTTCGCATCGTTTCCTAGCGGTTGTCAAACAAACTGTGCAGCCACAGTCGACCGTGGCGAGTAGAAATGTCGCTGGGAACAACGGTGGCTGGTAGGCTTACGATATCAGCGGGAAACGACCGCTGATCATGTTTCGTGTGCAGATTGGAGAAATGCGTTCGCATGGCGAATCGATGCATCATCTATGGACGTGTGGCTGGCGTTGCGCTGTTGGCGTCGTTGTCTCTGATCGTTGTGTTCTCAACGAACGTTAGCGGACAAGGGCCGCCGCTTGCGCTGAGTGTTGAGCAGGTGACTTTCGGCACGAAGCATCATTTCTTTGGTTACATTGGCCAGTGTCAAACGATTCCCTGGAGCGGCGACGGCAGGTACATCGTCGGCTTGGAGGTCGAGAACATCGATCGCATGCCCGAGCCGCACGACGCCGCGACGATCATTCTCGTCGACACCGAACGTAATAACGAAATCATCCGGTTGGGCAAGACATTTGCCTGGAATCCGCAGCAAGGAACCATGTTGTATTGGAATCCGCGTGCGGCTGACTCACAGTTCTTGTTCAATGATCGAGACATCGATACCGGCAAGGTTTTCACAGTGTTGTACGACGTGGAGAAGAACCGGCGTGTTCGCGAATTCCGATACGAGGACACGCCGATCGGAAACAGCGGCGTGGCTCAAAACGGCGACGTTTTTCTTGGTTTGAATTATGGGCGGTTAGGACGATTGCGTTTGGTCACCGGTTACCCGGGCAGTTTGGATTGGTCTGAAACGGAACGCGCTCCGGCAACCGACGGCATCTTTTCGGTGGATCTGAAGAACGGTGCGAAGCGGCTGCTGGTTTCTTACCGGCAGCTTGGCAGGCGATTGGAAGAACGGGACGGCGCGATCACAAGCGTCGATTTGTTCATCAACCATACGCTTTGGAACCGCAAATCTGATCGCATTTACTTTTTTGTCCGGGCCGGGTGGAACGGC
>CAZGMU010000711.1:0-1799 GCA_964526975.1 uncultured Planctomycetaceae bacterium | reverse complement strand
TCGATAATTGGCAAATAGTCGGGGCGGGGCGACCAGCAAATGTTCCGGTGGATTCGCGCCCCTTCGATCGGCCAGGTGGGATCCGGAATGGCAATGTAGCCGTGGACAATATTCGGCTTCGAGATCTGCCGGCGGCTGGGAATTATGTCGACAATGATGCTGTTAACAATATGATTCATTTCAACCGTCGAGATGCCGGTCTGGGCGCTGCGGATCTTGTATAGCACGTTGCCATCGAGAACGGTTTCATATTGATCGTTGTCGCAGCGAATGCCGCTGGCTGTGCCGTCGCCGTCGATGTCGTGGATGTAATTCTGATAGATGTGATTCTCTTTGCCGGTGCCAGAGATATAGATTGCGTTGCCGTCACCCATCGTTTCCATGACATGGTGAATGTCGTTCCACGCGACGAGATTTTTTCGACCATGCATATAAGGCTCACGGGCGGTCCACCATTCGTAATGGACACGGTTTGGGCCGCTCACGGTAATTCCGGAATATGGCGTGTTGTGAACTAAATTGTGCGTCACTTTGTTTTCCCCGCTTTGCCAAACCATGATTCCCGGCGAAGCCCAGTAGATTTCGCCAATGTGATGAACCCAGTTGTTGGACACCTCATTACGCTTATTGGTGTCTTTCGTGCCGGGCCCATAGCCATCGAGCAAGATGCCGACGCCGCCGGTGTGGGCGACCTCGTTGCGGGTAATGCGGTTGTCCAGACAGGTGAGATCGAGGCGGATTCCCGCGTGGCTGGTATCGATAAATCGACAGCCCGTTACGGTGCAACCTTGCGCACCTCGCAGGCGGACGAGTGCCGTCGGAATATCCGAATGCTCCCACTCATGCTGCAGTTCGCCTTTGGTGGCGCCATGCCAGGGGAGACGTTCGCCGCCGGTGAATGTCAGTCCTTCAAATACCAGGCTGCGGACCGGTTCATCTTTAGGACCGTCGTACTCAATGTTTCCTTCAATGCGAACCAACTCCGTCAGTTTGGGAGCGAACATCTTCTCCGAAGGGCGCTCGCCAACGGGCCACAAATACAGCTTTCGTTCCGACGCGTTGTAGACCCATTCTCCCGGTTCGTCGAGCACCTCGAGGATGTTTTCCACCCAGACCGTTTCATCGAGGAATTTGACTCTCCCCATGGATCGAGTTGCTGGCACCACTGTTTTGGCGATACCGTTCTTCTCGTCCACGCTCGCCAGCGGCAGCAGACACATTTCGTAGTCGCAGCTGGGAATCACGCGAAGCTCGCCGTTGCGAAGGTCCGGCCAGTTCTTCATCGCGCCAGTCGGAAATGCGAGTACATCGGGCGGATCGGATTGGCTGATGTATGCCACGGGCATGAACGACTTGGACCAAGCGCGGCGCAGTCGCTTCGTTCCGTCGTAGAGCGTTAGGACGTTCTCCAATTCTTTCGGAACATCGGCGGTCCACACGGATTCCCGGGCGGCCTCCGGCAGCAGCTTGGACGGCTCGCTCGGCTTTTGCCAGCCAGCAATCGGAACTTGCGAGGTGAATACCGGTGTCTCGCCGGCGTAGGCCGCGTAGGTGATCGTGCCCTCGGTAGGGGCCGAATCTTCCAGAGAGAAGACGACGGTGTCGGCCAGGCGATAGCTGCCGCCGCGAATCAGTACGAGCAGATCTTTCTTCTGCGTGTCTTTTTTCAGCGCGCGCACGGCATCGCGACCTTTCGAGAGGGTTGCAAATGGGCCGTCGGTACGTGCCTCGTTCGGTTGAGGCAGGCGCCCGGACCAATCGTCTGATCCATTCGTGGCAACGTAGAAATCCGCTGCTGC
>CAZGMU010000710.1:0-1804 GCA_964526975.1 uncultured Planctomycetaceae bacterium | reverse complement strand
CTGGGAGCAGATCTTCTACGGCGAGTTCGACGGACGGCGGGCGAAAGTTAAGGAGACAGAACATGCGGTACTTCAAAGGAACATGGATCGTAGCGACAGGCTTTGTTTGTGCGATGACGGCGGGCCAGGTAATCGCACAAGAGAACCAGGGCAATCCTTCGCCCGCTCCCGCGGTGGCGAACCCGACCAACCTTGGTGCAGACTCGGCGCATACTACGCCTCAACAGGCGGCAGCGCCGGTGGTTGATCCGCAGGCAGCTGCGCAGGATGCGGCGGACGGCAAGTCTCCGACGCCAGCGGCGAATAGTACGCAGAGCAGTTCTGCTCAAAGCGCGAATCAGAACTCGACCCCGGCGGGCACATCGCAGGATTTCCCCCCGCCGCAACGGCAAGAACCTGGAATAGCTGGCGGTGCGCAGCGGGGTGGCGGGCCGGCGAGCCTGGGAGCGAATGTGATTTCCAGCAGCGACGGACAAGGAATTGTGGTGGCACGGATTCGACCAGGAACGCCGGCCGATCAGATGGGATTGCGACCACGAGATCGGATTTTGAGTTTGAACGGCCAGCCAGTCGTGGCGGTTGATGAGTTTATCGCAGCGATTCGCGGAATGAACGTTGGGGAAGAAGTTCAGCTATCGATTGATCGCGGAGGCGAAGCGCAAAACCTGGGTGGACGACTGGAGGCACTCCGCGAAGCGATTGCTTCCAGTAACGGTCCGGTGCGAAATCTGGCGGAGAGGACGCGCGGGGCACTCGGTCGCGATCGTGGCGAGCGGGTTTCGATCGATGCCGGGCCGGTCGGCGTGAATGTGCAAGCCGGTTATGAAGATGGGAGTTCTGGTAGGAGAAGTTCGGCCGATGTAGATGCGCGAATCTCGCGATTGGAGCAGCAAATTGATCGACTCACGCGAGAGATCGAGCAATTGCGCTCGGGCGCGAGCGGGGCATCTCCGGCCGAGCAACCGGGAGGAGTCGGCTCGCAGCCGGCAACGCGATAGAAGTAAGTTATCGCGTCGGGAGGAGTGGGCCAGCGGCCGATTCAATGTGAACTGGTCGCTGGCTTTTTTATTGAGCTGATCGTGGAATTAAGTCGCGGAAACCGGACGCTAGCGCGTTCCGGCTGATGTCAGAGCCGTCGCTAATAAGAATGTTATTAGGAGTTCTTGTCAGTGTGGTTTTTGCGTTTAGTTTGACCGACGATTCCGGCAGTCCGGCTGCCTTGACGAGGATGCTCGCCGGCCCCGCTGAAGTTACCCAAGCGGCGCTTGGGGTCCTGGTGATTGAACGGGGCGCCGTGGGGTGGGCTGGGCGACAAATTGGCGTTACGTTTGGTTGATTTTCGACCGCTCGGTTTCTTCGACACGTGGTGTCTCCTCTTTGCGATGTTTAAGGATGTTGAGGTTGGCGATACGACCCAGGGCAATCGGTGTACCAGCAAACAGCGGCACCAATAGGACGAGTGCGTTGTGGCGTCGTGATGGTTAAAATGTCGCAGCCGTCACTCCTTTGCATTTCCTCTACTCCATCCCAAAGCGTCTTCACTTATGACCCCCGCGCTCATCCTCGTTGATATTCAGAACGACTACTTTCCAGGTGGCCGGATGCCGCTTCATGAGGTGGAACGCGCGGCGGAGAACGCCCGACAGCTGCTCGAGCGGTTCCGTGCAGCTGGCCTGCCGCTGATTCACATTCAGCACACTTGGGAAGATCCGTCGGCACCATTTTTTGTTGCAGGAACACCAGGAGCAGCAACCCACGAGTTGGTCGCGCCGCGGGAGGGCGAGCCAGTTGTGGTGAAGCACTT
>CAZGMU010000709.1:0-1810 GCA_964526975.1 uncultured Planctomycetaceae bacterium | reverse complement strand
GCTTGCGAAACTCCGTGAACTGGGCTCGCATCTTTGGCGTTGTTCGGTCCAGCCTGCGTTTCGATCGTTCGTCTCGCTGGGCCTCGGTCATTGTCCGACCGCTGCGCCCCTGGCCAGCGCCGCGCGGACTTTGACGGTTGCCACTCTGCGGCGAGTTTTGTGATTGGACGATGCGGTTCAGAATCTCATCCAGCCGCTTCTGCTGATCGGCCTTCGAGAGCGTGAAGAACTCATCCATTCGTTGCCGCATCCGCTTGTCCCATTGTTCCCGATTGGCGTCAAAAAATGCTCGTCGCTGCGCATCCGTCAGCGAGTCCATCCGCTGACGAAAGTCGGTTCGAAGCTGGTTGCGCTGAGCCTCGGGCAAGCTCTGGTCCCACATCTGGCTTTCCATCGCCTGCAGTTCAGCGATCGCCGGATCTGGACCATTGAAAAACCCAAAGGCCCAAGCTGCCAACCCTATGAACAGAACAGTGAGCAGGCTGCTGAGCATTGCTCGGCGTTTATTCATCACTAGTACTCCTCTTGCGTTATGGAGCCACGATTAAAGCATCCACGTGACCGTCCAAGTACATGAAGTTTCGCGCCCCATCTTCGCCTGCCGGGCCATGAAACGCACCGCAGTCATTCACAATCCAAATTCGCGATGAGCTCCCCTCTTTACGGATTTGCTCGCGAGTCTTGTTGGCTGCGCGCTCCACCTTATATTCATAGCTCAATCCTTCTTGTTCAAAGTAGGTTTCATATTCCGTGTCATTGACCCGAACAGCGTCTTTGGGATCGATTTGATCGCTGGGACAACGGAACAACTCCCCGTTCTCCTCGGTGAGATTTGCCAAGACCTGGCGCAGGCTTTGTTTCGGTGGGCTTGGCGGAGTCGCCGGCACGGTAACGACCATATTAGCCGCGTTAGGAAACTTGCCCCGCACGCCTTGCTTATCCACATACTGATCCAACGCCAAGCCAATCTGCCGAAGGTTGGACTTACACTGCGTTGATCGGGCCGACGCTCGCGCGTATTGCACAGCCGGCAGCAGTAGCCCGATCAACACCGCAATGATCGCGATCACGACGAGCAATTCGACCAACGTAAATCCTCTTGCGTGGCCGATCCGTCGGTTCTCTCGAGTTCGATAAGAGCTCATCTGTGTCCATTGCTCGCCAAAGAGTGAAAAGCGCCCGCCTATCTCTCGAACCCCGCGAGTCGAAGTGGGTTTCGCCAGACATCGGCGGATGCTATCACCGCCCAATTGCCAGCACGGTCTTACTTGCCTATCATGCCCGCTGTCACAGTCCATGATCAAAACTGCTTGGAGGCATTCATTTGATGAGCACTAAAGGCGAGGCGTTTGCCGGACTCTCCGTCGCGATTGTTACCCCGTTTAAGGGATCCGAAGTCGACTACGACACTCTGCGGGCACAATTGGAGTTCCAAATCGCTGCCGGAACAAACTGCATCGTTCCCGTAGGCACCACCGGCGAGTCGCCTACCCTGAGCCATGAGGAGCAGGATCGGGTTATCGCCTTTGTTGTTGAAACGGTCGCTGGTCGTACCAAGGTCATGCCTGGAACTGGCTCGAACAGCACCTCGGAAGCGCTCCGCCTCACAAAGTTCGCCGAGAAGATCGGCGCCGATGCCGCCCTTCAGGTCGCTCCCTACTACAACAAGCCCATGCAACAGGGCTTTTATGAACACTTTCGCGTGCTGGCGGAAGAAACAGGCCTCCCGCAGTGCATCTACAACATTCCCGGCCGTACCGGAAAAAACATTGAGCCCGAAACGATTATCCGCCTGGCCGAACTGCCAAAT
>CAZGMU010000708.1:0-1818 GCA_964526975.1 uncultured Planctomycetaceae bacterium | reverse complement strand
CCCAGGACACCGCCCTCTCACGGCGGCGACAGGGGTTCGAATCCCCTTGGGGGTACTGGAGCGCTTTTGAGCGCCCCGCGACCCCTCGCAATTCCCGAATTGCGAGGGGTTTTTTCGTTCCTCGGCCTCTCTAGACTCGTTTGACGCCTTTTTTCGATCAAGCAAAAATTAGTGATTAGGCAATTTCTTCGGCTAAAAGTGATTGCATAAGCTGCGGAACTGATTACGATGGGCGGTAGTGGTCCGGACAAATGTCGCGGCCCCTTTTTTTCCCCCTTATTTCCAGCACTCGAGCAGGACTAATGATGATCCCGCGCTGCGGTAAGCGGCGCACCAAGATCGTCCTTCATCGGCCGCTCCTTTCGCGGCTGTTCATTTATTAGTCCCGTTGGAAATAAACCATGACTCTGTACCGCCTACCTGGGCGGGGTTACTTGATCGTGATGGCGTGCCTTGCTGCCGCACTTGCGTCGATGGACTCCGCCACCCATGCCCAGGGCACCTCCCAACTCGGGGGCTGGGTTTATATCGATCGCAACAATGACGGCGAACTGGCCTTTGGCGATTCGGAAAACCCCGAATATGTCATCGGCGACGTCTCGATCAGCTTGTACTCGAAAGCCAACAACCTCGAAACGCTGGTCTCCACGCAGCTGACGGATCCGTACGGCCGGTACCTGTTCCAGAGTCTCTCGCCGGGAACATATGTTCTGCGGCAAACGCAGCCGGTCGAGTTCGTTGATGGCAAAGATACGCTGGGCCACCTGATCAGCTTGAACGGCCAGCCAATTCCTCCAACCGACTCGCCAGGCACGGCCACCGACAACGCGTTTCTCAATATCGTGTTGTCGTCTTTCGTCGGCGGCGACTTCTACAACTTCGGCGAGCGCGGTTTGAAAGCTGGCTATGCATCGAAGCGATTCCTGCTCGCCTCGACGCCACCGCCAAACACCGCTATCCCCGAGCCCTCGACGGCGTTGCTCACCCTTGGCGCAATTGGCGCGGCAACATCGTACCGTGGACTCCGCCGGAAGCGTTCGTAGAACAGTTAAACGATCTGCAATAAAAACAGGCTCGCGCCGCTTCCGCAGCGCGAGCCTGCTTTGTTTGTCATCGAGCGTACGCTCGCGTTAGAACGAGAACATCACGCCGAAGTCGAACCCGTGGGCCAAGAGTTGTGATCCGCGGATGCCGGGGAATTCTGGGTCTGGTCCACCGCCCGGCGAAACCGGCGGCAGATTGCGTGGATCAACCGCCAATCCTGGCGGCAGATGCGAGGCAGCCCGCGCCACATCGCTCCAGATGATCACGTTGTAGCCGGCGCGAATCGAGCAGTAATTCGTCAACTGAGTTCCGAGTCCAAGGCGGAACTCCGGAATAATGACGAAGTCGGTGTCGTCGTAGCGGCCGATATTGGTGACCTCCGACGTCAGCAGGCCGCCCTGGTCAAGCGACGTGCCACCGCCTGGCACATCGACAAACGTCTGACCGTTCACCGTCACGGTGCGTCGTTGCTGACCGATCGCGGCCTTCGCAGTGCCGTCGACGAACCAGCAGCCCCGTTTGCAAAGGCATTGGAAGCCGAGTTCACCACCGTTGAACTGGTTACGCGTGCGGAAGCGGTCTTCGACCAGGATCGTAGTTCCTGGCACCAGCGGCGAAGTGGTACCAGGTAGCACGACGAGCGCTTCGGCGATGCTCAAATTGGTATCGTACTCGTAGTAGCGGTAACCGCCGAGCAACGTCAGCTCGTGCGATTTGCAACTGCATGGATCACAGCTTTGCCAGATTTTGCGATTGAGCGCGATGCCGGCGCCT
>CAZGMU010000707.1:0-1825 GCA_964526975.1 uncultured Planctomycetaceae bacterium | reverse complement strand
CGACTGGCTTGCCATCGAGGCGGCGGGCGGCGAAGTTGGCTTTGATCGTGTCGCCGACGCGGTAGAAGCCGCGGTCAACCCAGGCATTGACCTGGAATGGTTGGCGAGCGACGAGAACTTCGCCGGTGCCGACGATCGTGCGGCGCGACTGATCGACAACTTCGGCTTCGATCGAGTAGCGGTGATCGTCATTGGGATGAAGCTCTTTGGCGAGCGAGGTATCGATCTCGACGGAGACGGTACCGTCGGGGCCGATCGGGACCTCGCTTTGCGCGACGATCTCGGGCGGCGCGGGACGATTCCAGATCCACCACGGCGATGGGCGACGGCAACCCCAGTCGCGCCAGCCGGGATACCAGTCGTAATCGTAGGAAAACCAGCCGTACCCGGGGCCGTAGAGCCAATCCCACGGGCCCGGCGGGAACCAGCGACTGGTGTGCTCGGTGCGCGTGACTTTGTATTTAACCGTGGCACTGGTAACAGGTGAGCCGAAGTAATACTTCGCGCGGATTTTGGCGGTGATTTTTTCGCCGAGCATCACGGGGTCGGTGGGGGCGTCGACCGTGACTTCGTACTCGGGCTTCTTGTATTCCTCGACGCGGAATGTACCGCCGCCGCGGTTCACGACAAGTAGCTGGTACTGACCGAGTGTGGCGTCTTTCGGAAGTTCGAACTTGCCGGCGATGCCGCCGTAGCTGTCGGAAGTGAGCGTTTCGCTGTAGACCTTTTCATCTTTTGGATTGCGGATCTCGACGTTGAACGATTGATGGGCGAATTCGGATTTGTCGTCGACGTCGTATTGTGCGCGGCGAATCCAGAGCTTGAACTGCACGGTTTGCGACGGGCGGTAGACGGGGCGATCGGTGATCGCGAACGTTTTGACTTCGTTGTACTGGGCCTCGTGGTAGTTGCCGCGCCAGATATTGCTGAAGCCGGTGTAGGCCAGGCGGCCGTTTTTGGTCGTGGCGATTGCGAGCCATTGGTACTCGCGCGCGGCGGGGTCTTTGCCGTCGTCGGGACCTGGCAAGAACGCCGCGCCGTTGGCGTCGGTTAGTTCGGCGACATTCTTGGTGTCGACCTGATAGTTGTTGCCGTCGATATGCTTCTGGCGGTAGGCGAAGAACTCGACATTGGCTTTCTCGATTGGCGCGCCGCTAACGGCGTCGGCCACGTAGTAAAACGATTTGTCCGTCATGGGTTTACGGACGATGGCGGTATCAGCGAGCCAGAGAATGATTTGCGATGTATTGCCGTCGGCCACCTTGGCGGTGACAAAGTACGCACCCGATTTCTGCAGTGGCGTGGCGACGGTGATGCGTTTGTCGAAATGCTTTTCGCGCGGCTCGAGATCGAGCTTCCAGCGAGCGACCTCGGCGCCGATATACTTTTTCTGATCATCCTGGACCAAGCGGTAGCCGATGTCCGAGACGTTCACCTGTTCCCATTGGAGCTGCTTGGGCTTGCTCTTGAGGTAGGCCTTGACGTCGTCGAGGAGTTTCCGAACGTCGATTTCCTGGGCGATGAATTCGACCTGCTTCGCGTTGCGAAAGCGGAAGTCGACGGTGGCGCCGCGGCCAGCGGGTTGTGACATGACGCTCTCGAACTGCCCCCAGTTGCCGACGATTTGCTGGAGGCGGCGTTCCCACATCTTGCGAGGCTCGCCGTTGGAACGCTCAATGACTTGCCGCCAATACTCGGCAGCGCGCGGGTACTGCCGACGGTTCTCGAAGATGAGGGCGAGCGAGCGGGACGCTTCGAGCGGAAGGTCGTTGGGTTGCCTGGCCGCGGTGCCATCGTCGCTGAGAATCTGCTGGTAGAGCTTGAT
>CAZGMU010000706.1:0-1852 GCA_964526975.1 uncultured Planctomycetaceae bacterium | reverse complement strand
TGCCTAAGAAAACGACTTTGGCCAGATACTCCAGATTCACCTGGTGGACGATGCCAGTACCCGGCGGCACGACACGGAAGTTGTTGAACGCCTTTTGGCCCCAGCGAAGGAATTCGTAACGTTCGCGATTGCGGGCGAATTCCATATCGATGTTGAGATCCAGCGCATCGGCCGAATTGAAGTAATCGACCTGTACCGAGTGATCGATTACGAGATCTACCGGAACGAGAGGGTTGATCTTCCTAGGATCGCCGCCCAGGCGATGCATGGCTGCTCGCATCGCGGCGAGATCGACGACGCAGGGAACGCCGGTGAAATCTTGGAGCACGACGCGAGCAGGCTTGAAGGGAATTTCAACTTGGGCCGGGGCAGCGGCTTCCCACGAGGCAAGCGCCTTCACATCGGCCTCGGTCACAGCGTAGCCATCGCAGTTACGAAGTAGCGATTCGAGCAGTACGCGGATGGAGTAGGGCAGGGCAGCAATATTTCCCAACCCGGCTTCCTGCAGTTTTGACAGTCGATAAATGCCGGCCTTGCCACTGCCGGTGTCAAAGGTGTCGCGGGCTTGGAAGGGGTCCGTTTTAAGCTGCGTAGCCATGTCTTGGCGTCCTTGAAAATCTCGAAAAACCGTGGCGAATCGTGCCTGCGATTGTAAAGGGTAAATTGTACAGCAGAGAATACGGCTGATAAACGGTGGGACTGGTGTCGATCGGGCTGCAGACTCGATGTTTTCACCTTTTTACACCGAAGCCTCAGTGGCTTTGCGAAAAGTAATGAACCGTCCGGAGAGACCGGTGTCGTGGCCAACGTGGCATGCGAGTGAAACAGCCATCGTCAGGGTGTCTCTCGGGCGTTACAATGTGCGGAAATTCAAGTCAAATCGTGTTGGCTCAGGGAGGATGTCGAGAGTTCCATGACACAAAGAGTATTTAATTTTTCCGCGGGTCCGGCCGTCTTGCCGGAACCAGTATTGGCCGAAGCCCAACGAGACCTAATGGCACTGCCCGGGGTCGGCGCGTCGATTCTCGAAATCAGCCATCGCAGCGCGACGTTTGAGAATATTATCCAGCAAGCCGAGACAAACCTGCGACAGCTGCTGTCGATTCCAGACGACTATTCGGTGCTGTTCCTGCAAGGCGGCGGTCGCCTAATGTTCTCGATGGTTCCGATGAACCTAATGGGCGGCAACCGTCAGCTCAGCAACTATCTGATCACGGGTTCTTGGAGCAAGTATGCGGCGCAAGAGGCGGTGAAGTTTGGCGAATTACGATCGCTTGCCGGCTAACTCCGATTTGAAGGTTGATCCCAAGGCGGCCTATTTGTACTACGCCTCGAATGAAACCATTCAAGGAGTGCAGTTTGCGAGCGAACCAGAGGCGGGCGACGTGCCGCTCGTTTGCGATGCGTCGAGCGATTTTCTTAGCCGTCCGGTCGACATGCGAAAGTACGGCATCTACTACGCTTGCGCGCAGAAGAATGCTGGCCCCGCTGGTTTGACGGTCGTTGCAATTCGGAAGGACCTCCTTGAATTTTCAAATTCATGCGGAAGCGCGGTCGTTGTGGAACACTGCCCCCACGTTTGCTATCTATGTCTTCATGCTCGTGACGAAGTGGCTCCTCACCGATGTCGGTGGGCTCACAAAGATGGAAGCTCAGAACCGTGCAAAAGCTAAGCTGCTGTACGACGTGATCGATGCGAGTAACGGCTTCTATGCGGGCCATGCTCAGCCTGCCGTGCGGTCGATGATGAACGTGTCCTTTCGGTTGCCGAGCGATGAATTGACCAACAAGTTCGTGAAGGCTGCCGAGCAGGAAGGAATGACGGACCTCAAGGGGCATCGCTCCGTCGGCG
>CAZGMU010000705.1:0-1852 GCA_964526975.1 uncultured Planctomycetaceae bacterium | reverse complement strand
TTTCCACAACAATAAAGACGCCGAACCGCGGCAAATCTTTCCAGTAAAAGCGCAAAGAACGTCAGAATAGTTGTGCGGCGGCAGGAAAAAGTTCAATGCGAGCAGCGAACAAATACTCGCATCTTCCACAATGCTGGCGCCGCTGTCGGCACCTGGCTAAGATTGGCTCCGGCCATCAGCGCTGGGATCCTAGTGTGCTTGGCGACTCGCTTGGTCGCCAATTCAAGCCAGCGGTTCGCCAAACTCGGCACTGGGAGTTGCACCAAATCCAAAGAGCAGGGCTGCCGCTACTTGTCGGCAGGCCACCAGGCATCGACCTTTTTGCGCATCGAGTCGACGCGATTCACTTCACCAGCGGCCAGGTTCTTTTGCTCGCCTGGGTCTTCGGCCAGATTATAAAGCTCCACGCGGCTCTCAGGTTCATTCTCGGCATCGGGCACAATGAGCTTCCAAGCGCCATCGATCATCCAACGAAAGCGCACGCTGGCAGCGGGATTGTTGAGGTCTCTCAAATTGTGAGTAAAGCATTCACCGAAGAGTTCTTTGCGATTTGCAACGGCCTGGGAGTTCAATAGGTTGATGCCTGGCATCTGCGGCGTTGGATTAAGACCTGCCGCCGTTAGCAGCGTTGGCGCAATATCGAGTGAGGACGCGAGCGAATCGGATCGCTCGGGCATCACATGGCCGGGCCACCGAATCATGATCGGCGTGCGCAAACCGCCGTCGTATTGCGATTGTTTCGAGCGATTCGTTGCTTGCCCGGTCTTTGGATCGGTGATCCAACCGTTATCCGCTACATAAACGACGATTGTGTTATCGGCCAAGTTGTGTTCATCGAGGTAGTGCAGCAGGTCGCCAACCGTTTCATCAAACCATTCGACGTTGGCCCAATATTTGGCCACCTGCAAAGACGGCGTAAGCGATTTGTACTTCGCGAGCAAACGGTCTGGCGGATTGTGCGGCAAATGCGGCATCATCGGAGCATACCACACGAAGAATGGATGATCGTCCTGGCGTGCGTTGGCGATGAAATCGTAGATGGGTTGCATCGTTTTGCGGCCGATCTCGATACCATCATCACCATGGCGTTCACCACGGGTCATGCCATGGGTGAAGCCGCCACGTCGATAGTTGCCTTGCCACCATTTGCCTGTTTGCAGGCTTTCGTAACCAGCCTTCGCAAGCAATCGCGGTAGCGTCGGTACGGCTTCCAAGTGCTGGATCATGACCTCTCGCCCGTCACGATATGCGTCGGTTTGGTAGAACCCCTTGCGCGGCATTCCTGGGGGCAGCGGCGGGTCATTCCCGGTCACTTTATGCTGATGCGGATAGAGCCCGGTGACAATCGAGGCAAGACTCGGACAGCATAAGCTCGATGGCACATAGCCTCGCGTAAACACCAGGCTCTGCTCAGCGAGCCGATCGATATTCGGTGTGCGAACATGCTGATGGCCCATGAACGAGTAGTCCGTCCATGCATGGTCGTCGGAGATGATGAGCACAATGTTGGGAGACGCGACGGGCTTCGCTGCCGGTTTTGTGTCGGCGGCCGCGGCCGAGCGCAAACTAAACCCCAGAAGCAGACCGACGACAATACTGGCGAATCGATTCGGTGTGTTCATAGTACGTTCATTGTACCACAACACGTGATGTGGGTGGCATTCGTCTGGTTGCTAGCGGTCAACGATCGCGAGCGTCGGGAAAGAGAGCGCTCGGCTCCTCTCTGTTTGCCGGAGGCGCTGCGCCGGAGCGAATGTCTGCTTCCGTCACGCGAATCGAGTTCGAAAGCCGCCTACTGCCAGTTGTCGGCTTGTACCATCGCTCGGCGATGAAGATCTCGAGCGGCCAGCTA
>CAZGMU010000704.1:0-1860 GCA_964526975.1 uncultured Planctomycetaceae bacterium | reverse complement strand
GTCGAAGTGCGCTTTGTCGGCTGTGTAAGCGCCCGGGTTGCTCAACCACTGCTTCGCGCCGGTGCTATAACGGCGAACTTTTTCATCGACCGGATCATTATGATACTGCTGCGCAAACGCCGATCCGGTCGCCGCGACGACGAGCAAGCTCGCCAGCCACGCGCGGCGCTGGATTGCAAATACCAAGCTCTCCAAAACTCTGACGACTCGCTTCGCAAGCATGGCGCGCGTTCCTCTATTCCGATTCGATGTCGGTCGGCAGCTGGGCCAAAACCCTGGCCGGATAATTAGATAAGGCGATAATGAGTGGCTAAAACCCTTAATTTACTGTACCAACGGGCAGCCCTTCCTTCAAGTTTTCGGCCGGACCGCACGGTACGATTGCACCTCCGCAAAAACGTCCTAATCCCCGATAATCAAGCACTTTTCATGCCCAGTCCCATGGGCCCTGGAAGGGGCCATGACATGACACTTCTCTACTACGATCCTCGATTCCAGGACCACGATACGGGCAATCATCCAGAACGCCCGGAGCGCCTTCGGCAAATGGCCGCCCGGTTGGAATCGACCGGATTGCTGGCCGATTGTGTTCGCCCCGACTGGCAGCCTGCTTTGCTCCAGCGGCTCGAGCGGGTTCACGAGCCTGGCCACATCGAAAGTGTCTTATCAATGGCTCAGCGGGGCGGCGGGCGACTCGATCCGGATACGGTTGTGAGTACCGCTTCGTTCGATGTCGCGCGACTCGCAGCCGGTGCGGCTTGCGATGCCGTCGATCGTGTCTTGGCTGGCGAAGATAAAACCGCTCTTTGCCTCGTCCGACCGCCCGGTCATCACGCGCTGCCCGAGCGGGCGATGGGGTTTTGCTTGTTCAGCAACGTGGCCATCGCGGCCAGTGTTGCTCGCGATGAACATGAACTCGATCGCGTGCTCGTCGTCGATTGGGATGTCCATCACGGCAACGGCACACAAGACGTTTTCTACAGCGACGAGCGAGTCGGCTTCTTCTCGATTCATCGCTGGCCATTTTATCCCGGAACCGGTGATTGGGATGAGACTGGCGCCGGCGCGGGACGTGGGGCGACGGTCAACTTGCCCATTTCGTTCGGCACGTCTCGGGAAACTTACCATGATAAATTTGCAATCGAGTTGGAAAAATTCGCCGATCGACTGCGTCCGCAACTCGTGCTTATCAGCGCGGGCTTCGATGCTCATCGCACCGATCCGGTCGGTTCGCTCGGTCTTGAAGTCGAGGACTTCGCCGAGTTGACCGAGGTCGTGCGACGCATTGCCGCCACGCATGCCGAGGGTCGAATTGTCAGTGTTCTTGAAGGGGGATACAACCCTCCAGTTTTGGCCGAGTGTGTCGAGGCTCACTTGCGTGGTCTGCTGGCTCATTGATCGCCGAAGACTCGCGTGCTTTCTTCATGGCGGATTGGTTGTTGCAGGTCGTCTGCTTTTACCTCGATTCCGACGCGCTGATCACCGACCTGCATACCTTGCACGCGCAGGCGATAGACCGTGTCGGCCTTCGGCGCGAGAGTTTGCATCGACTCGAAGACGATGCGGTTCTGGTCCAGCTTGTGCGGAGTTTCGCCTTCGGCCGAGGTTAGTTTCAAGCCAGGCGGAAGATCGGCAATAACTTGCACATTGGTGGCGGCCTTCGTGCCTTGATTGGTGACGCGAATTTCGTAGCCCGTTTCGCCGCCGACCTCGATTGGATCGTTAAGGGCCTTTACATCGAACTTGATAGCCGCCAAGCCCTCGACGACGACTTCTCGCTTCGTCTTGTCGGCCAAGCCTTGCTGAGCGTGGCTTTCGACTTCGAGCGTTTGTGGGCCGGTTTCGACTGGAATCGCGGTC
>CAZGMU010000703.1:0-1867 GCA_964526975.1 uncultured Planctomycetaceae bacterium | reverse complement strand
ACGACCTTCCTGCTCCGACAGTTCGGCAAAAACTACTTTGCAGTTCTCCTGCGCGCCGACGGCTTTTCCTTGCACTCTCCACACCGATTACCAGCCGTCGTTCTCGTGCTACTTGCTGCGCTGCCGTGGGTTCACTGGAGATACAGTCTCCGCGCTGTACTAATTGCCGTCACGATCGTTGCGCTCGTACTTGGTTTACTGTTTGCATTTTGAAATGCAGTTTTCTAAGAAGGGAGTGTGTCATGCGGTATTGGTCACTCACGATCATGTTGTGCATCGTCAGTCGTGCGGAATGCGCTAAGCGGAGATTAGACATCCTCGCTGGTTGTCATTCGCGTTCCGGGAGCAGGCCTCTTAGCCATTCCTTCACCAGCACGGTTGTTCTAGAGCGATTTTCCAATTCATGTAGCCACAGAGGACACAGAGTTCACGGAGAGCCTATAGAGAAAGGCCCTCCTTTTATTAACTCTCTGCGTCCTCTGTGGCTATTTATTAAGTGAATTGCTCTAGTCCCCTTTACGCATTACTTCCAGGAACGGATGAATTTAAGGAAGTCGCTGAGTGGCCACTTTTGGATATGGACAAATAAACACGTATCGTGTAAGATCCTTCCTGCCCCAGCCACTTGCCTAAGTCGTCTGGGCAATCGCTCTTTGGCAATTCGATAGCATCGCAAACGGCCAACCCGGCCGCCTTGGAAAGTCTGCGCCCGCGCATCTATTCACTTAAATCCCTTCCATTTTGCTCGCCCGCGCAGTCGATCGGCGCTAGACCGAATGCTCAAATGAGCATCAGCGACGTGCAAAACCCCAGGGTTTTGCACCGCCGACTGGGACCCCTACGCAGTCGTGCGTAATCTAACCGTGTGTGTCACAAGAAGTTAGCCTCGCCGCGTTCGCAAACCGCGAATGCAAAACCCCAAAAACCACGAGGCTGCAAGGTTATTGCCTGTCGCCAAGTCAGTAGCGAGGTGCAAACATCTACGCTACATGGCTGTCAGGCACAGCCTGACCTACGGGCTGCGGGAGTGAATTGACGCGACTTCTTTTGAAACGGCAGGTAGAATAAATTGGGTTCGACCTTCCCGCCTGGAATCCCTCCGTTTATATAGGCCGCGGGTAGCTGCCCCGGCCGCTGCTCGGTCTTCGAAAGAATCCTTTGATGCGACGATTTCTGCCAATTGCTTTGCTACTCGTTTGTTTTGGCCACGGCACGGCCGAAGCCCAGCCGCTCGTTGCTGAAACGCCGCCGCTCACGCCGGCCGAGCAGCAGGCCAAGTTTCATTTGCCGCCCGGGTTCGAAATTCAGCTCGTTGCCCAGGAGCCCGATGTTCATAAGCCGATGAACATGAAGTTCGACGTGCATGGCCGGTTGTGGATTACGCACAGCTTGGAATACCCGTTTGCAGCCACAAGTGAGGAGAAGGCCCGCGATGCGATCAGCATCTTCAGCGATTTCGCGGCAAACGGCAAAGCGCAGAAGGTCGAGCGATTTGCCGAGCACCTGAATATCCCGATTGGTGTTTTGCCATTGAGCGATACGGAGGCGCTCGCATGGTCGATCCCAAATATCTGGCGACTGAAGGACACGAATGGCGATGGAGTTGCCGATCAGAAAGCTGCCGAGTTCGGTCCATTCGGCATCACCGATACGCATGGCGATCAGAACGCGTTTACCCGTTGGATCGATGGCTGGATTTACGCCAATCACGGTTTCAGCAACGACAGCCACGTGAAGATGCGCGGCGAGGGGCCCGACGTGTTGCACATGAACTCCGGCAACACCTACCGCTTCCGGCCAGACGGTTCCGCCATCGAACAATTTAGCTGGGGCCAGGTCAATCCGTTTGGGCTCAGCTTCGATCCGC
>CAZGMU010000702.1:0-1889 GCA_964526975.1 uncultured Planctomycetaceae bacterium | reverse complement strand
ACGCCCTAATCGGCCGCTCCGATCCGGCCATCGCGTTCAACCTGAAAGACATCCGTGCGGATGTGCCCGCACCACCCATGTGGCCGTTGTTCGACGGACTGAAGAACGCGCCGCTGCTGGTCTTCCGCGGCGAGCACTCGGATCTGCTTTCGCGCGAGACGGTGACGGAGATGAAAGCGCGGCATCCGGATATGGCCGCGATCGAGATACCGGGCGTCGGCCATCCGCCCACGCTCGCCGACGAACGCATGATCGGCCCCATTCGCAAGCTTGCAATTCGCGCCGATACCGAAGAAAGCAAATTCTCGTCGTAAGGTGCCAGCAACTAATCTTGCTGGATTCTTTGTCGCTCGTACTCGTCTTCCACTTTTGCCTCACGATGAAGCTGCACGCCGATGGCAACTATCGCGCACAGCAGGCCGAAAGAAACTGCGAAGATCGTAAAAAATGTCCAATCTGCTAAATCGAAAAAGCCCATAAGAGTCCTATTCGGTTAACTTAATTCGGCGTTGGAAAATAAACACGACAATAACGCAGACAATTAGCAAGGCGCATAGCAAAAAATCTCCAACATTCTTTCTATGCGAAAACAACAAGCCGCTAACGATTGTAGCCGAGATGATGTAGGCCCACATCGCCATCTTAATAGCGGTAAGGTAGCCCCGGCTCACGTCGATTGCTTCCTTCGTCTCATTTGATTTGTCGCAATGGTCGCATCATGAATGACAGTGTGACCAACGACAAATCCGATACCGGTAGCTATCACCATGGCCACGAGTTGCCCGGTGTATGATTGCACAAGCAGATAGAGCAGATAACAGCCAGTGTACGCCACGCCAAGCGTCAGTAATCTAGCAATATCTAGCCAAGTAGATTTTTTCATTGGGGTTTCGATGCAACGATGATGAGACTACGGGACGTTAGCGCGTTCCACGAGTTTGCCGTTCTGGCAACATCGTGAGTCTCTTCGTACAGCTTTGGCTCTTTACGCGCGATCCGATTGACGTGCTTCCGGGTCGCTAAGCGTGTAAATGGCCAGAGCATCGTCGCGATAATCGATGCACTTCGCTTTGAGCGATCACTGTAGAGTTCAATATTGCGAAATCCGGCGCGGCGCAGGCCATAATTCCAATACTGATAAGGTAGCGCAGCGATGTGACCGGAGATGCGGCCACCGTTCTCCGGGAGAATGCTAGGCGACGGAAACATGTGAAAGTGGCCGGAGAAAAGAAACTTCACTCGCGAAAGCGCGTGACCGGGGTTGGGGACCGAAAAAATCAGCACCCCGCCCGGTTTCAGAATGCGATAAACGTCAGCGATTACATCGTATGGTGCGCGCGTATGCTCGAATACCTCAATTGCAGCAACTCCATCGAATGTGCCGCTCTCGTAAGGCATTCCGTTGTTAGCATCGAACTCGTGGAACGTGGCCCCTTCGGCCTGAAATGCTCCGCCAGCAATATCGCAAGCGAAAAGCGATTGACCGGGCTTCAAGCCGCTCTTTTCCCGTTCAGAAGAAAGCAGCCTCGTGAAGTAACCGGTGCCAGCTCCCAGATCGAGTAAGGCGCCATTTATCTTGCCGCCCTCGCGTAATTTCGCCAGGACAAAATCGTTCGTGGCTTTTAGCGAGGCAGAGCCATGACCTTGCAAGCCACTCGCCGAGCGTTGCATCCCCAGTTTCCAGCAAGTCCCCAAATATTGAGGTGAGCGTCAGGCAAAACAAGCTGTAGTGCAAGTCTAATCGGCCAAGTGATTAACATGCGCAATCGGACCGATCATCGATACACAAACGAAAACCCCGGCGGTTTCCCGCCGGGGCTTCCTAGCCTTATCTGATCGTTAGATCAGAACGGACGGTTGACGTTCACGCGGAAGGCGAGAATGTCGTC
>CAZGMU010000701.1:0-1894 GCA_964526975.1 uncultured Planctomycetaceae bacterium | reverse complement strand
TTTTCGGGCCTTTCGTGAATTTCGTGGTTCGGAAATATGCAAAACTCGAACTTAGAAGGTTGAAGGTTTGTGCCAAAAGAACTGGGATGATGTAGCTTGCCGCGATTAGGCCGCGTGGCGATGGGGCAGTGCGGTCGCAATCGTGTCGACGACGCTTAACACATCTTCGTTAAACCAGGGTTTCCCCAATACTGCCGCAGCGCCTGCTTCATACGCGCGATCAATTCGATCACGTCGCGGGAAGTCGAGAATCGCAACAACCTGCGCTCCGTTGCGTGCCATCTGTGCACAAAACCATTCAAGCTCGGCCGCTTCTGCGTCGTTCAATTGTCCGCCGTCCCAGATGGTCGCGATTGCGCCGCGAATCGGTGTGCGTGAGCGGGCATGTCGTTGCCAGGCAGTTGCAAAGCCGGCGTGACAGAGGACATCGGTGAGGGCATCGGCATTGTCGCGGCGGTTGGTTCGTAGCACGATTAGGCCGTTGCGGGGGCGGGGACGCCCCGGCTCGCTGTTCGGCAATCCGTGGTTCGCAATTCGCAATCCGAGATTGCTCGCCCGCGCCCAATCAGGGCAGCGTCGCGCGTCGCGCAACTGCATTTGCTTGCGCCACCAAGGTACAAACTCATAGGAGTAGAGCCGCTGAACGCCAGGCCAAGGTCGGCCGGTTCGCGTTTCGCCTTCGCACCAACTACCGAGAAGCCCGACGATGCCGGCCAGCGGCGCGGCGCGGCGAAGGCGATCGACTTCGCCGACACTAATCACATCGGGCCGGCTTTCCACTAGCACAATCAGCTCAGGCGAACTCTCCACGCCAACCGCTTGAGATTCGCGGCGAACGAGTGATACTGCTTCGCGAAAGTCTGGATGAGCGATCTCCCCGACCAGGTGAACTCGTAATTTGCTGCCCGCTTCGTCCATGAAGAGCTGCTTCGGTTAAGTATCTTGAATCGTTGCGTCGCGTTCGCGAATCAGTTTGTAAACAGCTTCAGGACTGTGCGCATCGCGCAGCGCGGAAAGGAAACCCTGATCGTTGATCACCCGGCTGAGTCGCGCGAGAATTCGCAAGTGCTCATGATCGCTCGTGGAGCAAATCAGAAAGAAAATATCAGTGAGTCGACCGTTGGTGCCGAAGGGAATACCGCCGGGCGAGATGCCGAGGGCTAATACTGCTTCGGCCAGAATTGCGGGCATCGGACGACGCGGATGGAGAAGCGCGACTCCGTTATCGAGGGCGGTCGAATGCATCGCTTCGCGCGCGCGAACCGCCTCGGCCATTTTCTCCGGGTCCCACAGCAAATGCGTGTTAGCTGCAAGCTGGGTCATGCGTCCTACCACGCTACCGCGCGTGCGCGCGTCGATCGGAACCTCGATCGCTTCGAGCTTGAGCAGTTCGGCAATGGAAATGGCCTCGGTATCACTCTCGGTGGATGCTCGATCCAACGCGCCTTCCATTTGAACGAGATCGGCTTCATCGGAAAGACCGATGCGATCTTCGAGCCAATGATGAATTTCGGCCGCTGAGAATCGCCAATCGCCGCCGATGCGCCGGCCAGGAAGTTTCCCTCGTTCGGCCAATTTTTGCACGGCGCTAGGCATCATGTGCAGGTAGGCGGCTAGTCGTTCGATATCAAAGTCGTCTTGTGCCATGCTTGCATTGTACCGGAGCTAAGCCGCAAGCGGCGAAGATCGCTTATTTTTGAGGGATATAGGGCATCTAGAGGTTCGTGTGAAGGCGACTCGCGGCCATGCGGGAAACTCGCCTTGACGTCTTTCGAAACTTCAACGAATATCCCGTGGCTTTGCCGGCGACGTGTCCCGCAACACTTTGCCGACAGCTCACAACTTATCCGAACATGCCCAGCACGTTGCAGGCAAGGAGGCCTCGCGTGAAGCA
>CAZGMU010000700.1:558-1899 GCA_964526975.1 uncultured Planctomycetaceae bacterium | reverse complement strand
CGACGGCATCGCCTATGGCATGATCCTCTTCATGATCTCTGTAGGATTGTCCGTGACGATGGGACTCATGCGCATCGTAAATCTGGCTCACGGCGCTTTCGCCATGATAGGTGCGTTTACCGTCTACTGGCTGATGTTTCGCTGGGGTGTCAGGTTTGAGCTCGCCGTTTTGATCGGTGTCGCGTTCACCGTTATGGTCGCTCATCCGCTGAATGTGGTGTTTTTCCGGCGGATCTACGGGATGGGAGACCTCGAGCAAGTACTGCTCACGATTGGACTGGTCTTTATTGCGATCGCCGCGGCGACCATTCTATTCGGAACCGAAATGCGTTCCCTGCAGCTTCCGGACTATCTTAAGGGATCAGTGGATGTAGGCGTTCGGATCGTTCCGGTTCATCGGCTGGCTGTCATCATCACCGGACTGATGATTGCGTTACTGCTCTGGTTTGCCATCGAGCGTACGCGCTTCGGAATTCATCTCCGCGCCGCGGTTGACAAGGAAAACGTGGCATCTGCGCTCGGAATTAACACTTCTGCGATCTACGCCAAAGCTTTTCTGCTCGGCGCCGCCCTGGCGGCCTTTGGGGGGATCATGGGTGCCGAGCTGATGCCTGTAGAAGCCAACTATCCGCTTAGATATCTTGTTCTCGTGTTGCTCGTGGTAGCCGTAGGCGGCATGGGCAGTATTGCTGGCACATTCTGCGCCGCATTGCTGCTAGGCATCATTGACACCGCTGGTCGATATTTCGTGCCAGAGCTCGGAGCCATTTTGTTCTACACGGCGACCATGCTGATCTTGGCATTTCGGCCAGATGGTCTCTTCGGCTTGCGCGGTAAATCCTGAATGCTCCGCGGTGCAAAAAAATTTGGGTGGCTTTTTGATCTCCTGCTCTTGAGCGCGGCCATCTCGGTCTACTTCCTGTTCCCGGAATCACTCGGTCTCGGGACGCGCATTCTAGTGATGATATTGTTCGTGCTATCCCTAGACTTAGCGCTTGGTTATGCGGGAATTCCTACACTTGGCCATGCGATTGTGTTCGGCGTGGGGGCGTACGCGGCGGGCTTGTTCGCGATTCACGTTACCGGCGAGCCGTTGACGGGGCTGATCGTCGGCGCCGTTGCGGGCGCCACGATCGCGTTTATGAGCGGGCTGCTGCTGCTCAGGACGAACCACCTTACACTCGTCATGATCTCGGTTGCGATGGCGCAGATCGCCTTTGAAATCGCAAATCAGGCGGGCGTCGTCACCGGCGGAGTCGATGGCCTTGGCGGGATCGAGATGCGTCCGTTGCTCGGTCGCTTCGATTTCGACTTCTTTGGGAAGACGGCGTACCTATACTC
>CAZGMU010000700.1:0-548 GCA_964526975.1 uncultured Planctomycetaceae bacterium | reverse complement strand
GTCGCTCCAGCCCCTCTAATTTATCGGCATGCGGCAGTTGTTGCAGTTCTATTCGTTGCGATGAAACTCTTCGTTTCGTCACCATTCGTACTCAGCTGCGAAGGTATTCGCGAGCAGCGCCAGCGAATGGAGGCGCTGGGCGTCGGCATCTATTGGCGTCTCGTGGCCATGTACACCATCGCTGGCGCGGTCGGAGGCATTGCGGGCGCGCTTAACGCGCAAACAACGCAGTATGTCAGCCTAGAAGTGCTTGGGTTTATCCTCTCGGCTGAAGCGGTTGTTATGCTCATTCTCGGGGGCGTTGGCCGCCTCTACGGCGCAATTCTCGGCACGATCATATTCATGGTTGTCCATCATATTGCGTCCGGAATTGACCCGGCCAACTGGCTGTTTGTGATCGGCGCGATGATTATAGTGGTCGTGTTCGTTGCCCCCAAGGGCATTCTGTCGTTGTTCTTTGGGCCCGGGAGATCGAGATGAGCGATGCTCGGGACATCGGATCGCCCGACCTACGTGCGGTGGGTCTTAACAAATCGTCCGGCGACCTA
>CAZGMU010000699.1:0-1901 GCA_964526975.1 uncultured Planctomycetaceae bacterium | reverse complement strand
CGTGCTCTCTGTGTCTCCGTGGTTATTCTGAAAATCAGGAAGTTATTATTGAGCCATTCCTAAGGCGCAGAGGAGACGAAATTCATTTACCACCAAGGACACGAAGATCACGAAGAAGAAAGAATGAGCAGGTCTTTTGCAGCCACTTCCAAAATTCTTCGTGCCCTTCGTGCCTTGGTGGTTCCATTTACTCTTTGCGCCTTCGCGCCTCTGCGTGAGATTAGTCGTATTTAGAAGACCGCAGCCAGCAGAGCTAATACCGTTGATTTCAGCTCGATCCATTGCGCGAAAGCCGCTCGAGGTTTCCGTTGCGAAACGCGTCGGCCATCGCTCGCGGCACATCGGCCTCGGCCAGGAAAACGAGCGCCCGATTGAGCGCCACCTGGGCTTTCATCTCCTGCTCGGTCGCGATCGCGTTGGCCCGCCGCTGCTCGGCCAGCGCTCCGGCCCGACGGGTATCAGCCTCGGCCTGGTCGGCCTGCAGCCGCGCGCCGATGTTCTCGCCGATGTCGATATCGGCAATATCGATCGACACGATCTCGAACGCCGTATGAGCATCCAAGCCCCGTTCCAACACCGCCTTCGAAATGCGGTCCGGGTTCTCCATCACCTCCAGATGATCCTCGGCCGAGCCGATCGACGTAATAATCCCCTCGCCCACGCGAGCGATGATCGTCTCTTCGGTCGCTCCGCCGATGAGTTGAGCCAGATTCGTGCGCACCGTCACGCGGGCCCGCACCAGCAACTCGACGCCGTTCTTCGCCACGGCGCTCAGCGTCGTGCGGCCAGATTTTTCGGGGTCGGGGCAATCGATCACCTTCGGGTACACGCTCGTCCGCACCGCGTCGAGCACGTCTCGCCCGGCCAGATCGATCGCCGCCGCCCGATCGAAGTCGAGGTCGATGTCGGCCCGGTGCGCCGCGATCAGCGCGTTGATCACGCGCGGCACATTGCCGCCGGCCAGGTAGTGCGCCTCGAGTCGCCGCGTCGTGATGCCGGTCTGCGGATCGGTGCCGACGCCGGCCTGCATCGCCATGATCTTCGCTTCGACGATCGTCCGCGCGTGTACCTGCCGCAAGCTCATCCCGATCAGCGTGAACAGGCTCACGTGAGCATTCGACATCACCGCCTGCAACCACAGCTTTCCGTAGCTGAACATCACGATCACGAGCACAAACGCCGCGATCAAGAGCAGCGCGATGCCGGCCAGGTACAGCAACGTCCGGGTCGTGCCGCGATCCACATCGCGCGGATCGAACGCGGCCAAAACAGGGGCCGCGACGCCCCACCAGGCGGTTGAAAGCAATTGGTGACTGTTCATAGATAGCATTCGCTCCGGACCGCGAAACCTTGATCGGGATTTCAGCTTGTCATGGCTCTTATATTAACCCACCCCGCAAGCGACGGAAAGAACGCACCCGTAGGTCAGGCTGTGCCTGGCATTACACCGGTGCGCGACTCGCCCGGATGTCAGGCACAGCCTGATCTACAAAACTAAAGCTGGATAGCCACGAAAAACACGAAAAGTCACCAAAAGTTTTCGTGCCTTTTCGTGTTTTTCGTGGCTACTCCCCCATGCTTCCACGTGTAGCCATTTCCTTTATAAACTCATGCAAAGACGATTGAGGTCGCCATCCACCACACCCTTCGTGTACGTTGTTGTTGGTTGGAAACCCGAGATTTGTCCGCCATAGTCTTTGCGAAAGGACCTGACATGACACACTTCAAACGACACACCTGCATCGCGATCGTCACATTCCTCTGCACCACTCCCGCCGTCTTTGCCGCCGACTACTACGAAGTCGACCCCGAGCACACCTCGGTCGTGTTCAGCACCGCCCACAACGGCCTCAGCTACACCTACGGCATGTTCCGTGACGTCAAAGGCCAATACATTCTCG
>CAZGMU010000698.1:0-1902 GCA_964526975.1 uncultured Planctomycetaceae bacterium | reverse complement strand
GCCAGCCCGGCTGGTACAGCCCCATTGCTTAGCTGGCTTGCGTCATGGCTGCTTTTCTTTTGGTTCACGAGGCACATATGCCGCAGTGATTGATGAGGCCAAAGGGCTACAGGATCTAGTCCGAGCGAGCGACTTCCAAGTGACCAAGTGATTTGTCGCATCGTGCGTGAAGCGTCTTACCCGAACGAGGAGAGTTCCGATGAGCGGTAACAACAAAACTTCGTCGCGCAATGAGCTGGTCGACGAAGTGTATCGCACCGACGACGAAGGCGGTCTGCTGGCGCCTCCCGAGTTGCACGGCTGGCGCAAGGCGTGGTGGTGGTTTGATTTCATCATCCTGGTGAAGCTGGCACGGTTACGATTCATTGGCGTCCTCGTCATCATCGGCGTGATTATCACGCAATGGGATACGTTGACTGCCTACTACGACAAATGGACGCGACCGAAAACAGCGGCCGTGGCCGGAGGCTCGAACATTGAATATTTTTGCCCCATGCACCCGTCGATTGTGCGCGACAACCCCAAAGACAAATGTCCGATTTGCTTCATGCCGCTCTCAAGGCGCAAGAAAGGAGCGGCGCAAGCCGAGGCGTTGCCGGCCGGCGTCGTCAACCGCGTGCAGCTGTCTCCCTACCGCGTTGTGCTCGCCGGTGTCGAGACGTGGCCGGTGGATTATCTGCCCCTGACCAAAGAGATCACGGCCGTCGGTTATATCGAATTCGACGAGCGTGGCCAGCGAACGGTTTCGGCGCGAGTCGCAGGCCGCATTGACAGGCTGTTTGCGAACGAGACGGGGCCGATGGTCCAGGCGGGGGACGAGTTGGCATTGCTCTATAGTCCAGACTTGTTAGTTACCGTACAAAACCTGCGAGACGCGCAGCGCAACGGGAAGGGCGGATACCTGGAGAGCGCCAAGACTCGTCTTGAGCTGCTGGGGATCGACGACGCGCAGATCGCCGATATTTTGGGCGCCGATAAGTCCGACATCCATCTGCGCATCCGCTCGCCGATCAGTGGTCATATCATTACGAAGTACGTCCGCGAAGGACAGTACGTCGAAGAGGGCACGCCGCTCTACGACGTCGCCGACCTATCCACGGTTTGGATTCAGGCTCAAGTGTACGAAGACGATTTGGCATTCCTCCCAGCGACGGCGGACCTGCCCGGTATGGATGTTACAGCGACGACGCGCTCCCTGCCGGGCCAGGCGTTCCACGGCAAACTGGCCTTCGTATACCCACATATAGATCAGGACACTCGTACAGTCACGGTGCGGTTTGAATTGGATAACCCACACCCACACAAACTGCGGCCCGGCGGCACGGCCAACGTGACACTTAGTGTGCAGCCACAGCAGTTGGCTATGTTGGCCGAGTCAAGTGGTTCAAGGCATGTAGGAATGCTGGCCGAGGGTCGCGTCCTCGCTGTGCCAGAAGGCGCCGTGATCGACACGGGCAGTCAACGGATCGTCTACCGTGAAGCGTCTCCGGGGGTCTATGAAGGAGTGGAAATCGTGCTCGGGCCCAGCATGTTGGGACCTGGGGGCGCGATCTATCACCCCGTGTTGGACGGCTTGGAACCGGGAGAGCGCATCGTTACAACCGGCTCATTCTTGGTCGACGCCGAGACAAGGCTGAACCCTGCGGCCGGTTCCATTTACTTTGGCGGTAGCGGCGGTGGTCATGAGAAGCAATCGAGCGTGATCACTGTCCGGCCGTCAACGCCGGATGACCCGGACGCAAAAGTGCAGGCGGCGCTAGCAAAACTCTCGCCCTCTGACCGCGCACTCGCTGAATTGCAGCAATTCTGCCCCGTTCTGCCCGACAGTCGCCTCGGATCGATGGGGCCGCCGGTCAAACTGATCGTCGACGGGCAGCCGGTTTTCGTCTGTTGCAGTGGATG
>CAZGMU010000697.1:0-1902 GCA_964526975.1 uncultured Planctomycetaceae bacterium | reverse complement strand
AAGCCATCCGCTACGACCCCACCGGCGACGACCACTACGACGCCGCCAGCGCGCTGATCAAAAGCATCCGCGGCAGCGACCCAGACGCTGGCCTCTACTGGCTCGCCCGCATGCTCGAAGGAGGCGAAGACGTCCGCTTCCTCGCCCGCCGGTTGGTCATCCTCGCCAGCGAAGACATCGGCAACGCTGACCCACAGGCCCTGCCGCTAGCCGTTGCCGCGATGCAAGCCTGCGAGTTCGTTGGCCTCCCCGAGTGCCAACTTACGTTGGCCCAGACAGTCACCTATCTGGCCTGCGCGCCAAAATCAAATGCCTCCTGCGTCGCGATCGGCGAAGCGCGACAAGAAGTCCGCGAGGGTAGATTGCTTCCCGTCCCTCGACATCTGCAAGACTCGCACTATTCCGGCGCAAAACGATTAGACCACGGCAAAGGTTACGAATACGCCCACAACGCCCCCGATGCGATCGCCTCTCAAGACTATCTAGGCGTCGAACGAACCTTCTACCGCCCCACCGACCGCGGTTTTGAAAAAGAGCTGGCCGAACGACTCGAGCAGATTCGCGCCAAGCTGCGCGGCAAAACCTGATCACTCCGAGTCGGGCTTCGAATGAAACCCGATCCGCCGCCGTGGTACAGCCGGCTTTTCGATCATCTGCTGCAACACCTGCGAGATGATTTTGATTTCGTTGTCATGAAGCTGTATCGTTTCAGCCAGCTTCTGGATTTGCTCAACAAGCTCTCCTGGCGTGGCCATCAATCGCCGTAGCCGGACAAACGTCCGCATGATCTCGATATTCACCCGCACCGCGGTCGGCGATTTAAGCACGCTCGACAGCATAGCCACACCCTGTTCGGTGAACACCCAAGGCAGTTTTCGTCGCCCGCCATACCCGGAACTTGATGTCACAATTTGTGACTTCAAGTTCCTAAACTCTTGTAGCGTAAGCTGATACGAAAAATCCTCTGGGAACCGATCCTCGTTCCGTGCAACCTGTTGGTTCAACTGCTTGGTCGTCACGCCATACAATTTTGCGAGGTCGGAATCTAACAGCACCCGCTGCCCGCGAATCACATGAATCGACCGTTCGATTTGCTCAACCGTCGCAATCTCACTGCTAGCTTTCTTTTTGGCCATGGGAAGAACATAACACGGCAATTTAGAAATGCCAGCACTGCCGCGGGCAAAAAGAAAAGAATGGGATGAGCCAAATGCCATAGCATTCTGCTCCAGGTTTTCCTACGATCTGCCGCCGTTGCCTGCACGCCCGGCGTGTTTCATCGCAACTCGCCGGCACGTATTTATTAGCCCGGCCAAATTTTTGCAACTCGCTCCATCGTCATGGAGGACGATCCATGGGCTCGATTCGACCACTCATCACGATTACGATCCTGGCCGCTGTCGGTGCGTACTTGTACGTGAAGATCAACGAAGGCCCCGCCCCCTCGCGCGCCGGAGCGAACGCCGTCGGCCAGTCGCTGGAAGGCGTGCCGCCGCTGAGCGCCACGAAGGGTACTTCGCTCGCCATCGATAGCGCCGCGCCCGCCTGGCCACCCACCGCGCCACCGACTGCCGCTGCAACATCAGATCCTGCCGCGAATACCGCCCCGTTGGCAAGCGCCACGCCGACGAAAGATAAAGACAAGGACGACGTCCCCGCCGTGCCGGCCATCCCCGAGCTACCGCCGCTTCCCTCGCTCAACGACGTGCCAACCACTCCATCAACCAAAGACGTCGCCACCACGCCGCCAACTGCCGCGGCGAACGACACAACCTCAGCTGCACCACTCAGTGCAGCGCCAGCCGATTCAGCGAAGTCGATCTCAGCGACCTCTACCGCGACTCAAGCGCCGAACACCCCGCCACTCGATGCGGCTCCCGCGACATCGACCAACCCAGCAAC
>CAZGMU010000696.1:315-1907 GCA_964526975.1 uncultured Planctomycetaceae bacterium | reverse complement strand
ATTGGTTGGCGACGGGTTGGGCAGGTCGACGCCATCTTCATCGTCGTTCTGGCCGCGTATCTTGCCGCCGAACGAGTTGGTGGGGAATGTCGTCGACGCGCCGGTAATGCTCCGGGTTTCGAGCGAGTAATACACCCTGCCCACCGGCGCGGTGAAGTTGAACTCATACTGCGTCGAACCGGTCGGAAACACCGTCGGCTGGTGGACGCTGTAGATCGCCGACACGCTCCAGATTTGCAGGCCGGTCAGGTCGCACAGCGACTCGTTCACAACCACGTTGCTGATCGGATTGTCGTTCAAAAAGCTGGGGACGGTCGAGCCGATCAGCCCCTCGACCGTCGTGTAGGCATCGTCGCCGTCGAACGTGGCGGCCTCGGAATCGGTGACGCGGACGATGTACTCGATTTCGCCGCCAAAAGCGTCGAGCCGGGTGCCGTTTTTGCGTTCTGAGACGGTGATTGCCATGTTGCGGAGTGGCTTCGTGTGTGCCTAATATGGGGCTACGGAGGTGCTTCGATGTCGCGGCTTCAACGGTCCAGATACTGCAAACGGTGTGGTCAAAAGACACTCCATGCCCGCGAGCAATTCAGCGGCGGCATGGGCTGCCTGCTCACGATCATCACGGCAGGCCTGTTCCTTCCGGTCTGGATTCTGATTTTGCTCGTGGAAACCATTCGCCCCCTGCGCTGCCAAACCTGCGGTCGCTCTCGCTTCAGCTAACGGTTGCCAACCATCAGGCCGCCGTGGCGTTTGATGTCGCGCCGCAGGCCCTGCAACTCGTTGAGCTGCTTTTTGTCAATGTCGTTGCCTTGCCCGCCGAAAAACTGCTCCGCGCCACGGCCACCAAAGCGGAAGCGGCTATCATTGGCAGCACCAAAAGTGCCAGGATTAAGATTGAAGGCAGCCTGCTGCACCGGCTCCATCCCGCCAGCCAGACCGGACTCAGCAGCCTGAATCATGGCGAGTTGGAGATCGCGCTGAGCCTTATCGAGGGCGGCCTCGGCGGCGGCGATCTCCGTCTGCTTGCCCTCGGCAATTGATTCTTTACTAGCTCTCAATGTTGCCGCGATCGCCCTCAACCGGGCGTCACGCACACTGTTAATGTCGGCGATCTCTGTATCTCTGGATTCCTCCCGCTCTCCCTGCCGTCTAGCAAAAGCGGCGAAATCACGAACCTTCTCTTTGGGCGACTTTCCAATTGATTCTTCGACGGTAAATAGAAAATCAATTATGGTTTGCATTTCGGAGAAGATGTTTGGTATTGCAGCTTTTATTGACGCTACGACCTTTGTCCAAATACTCTGAATCGCAGCGCCGATCTCGACCAGCGTCTCCAGCAACTTAAACCCAAGTTGCCTCCAGATGTCCTGGAGTTCCCCCACTCCTTGAAGCCAACTGACCTTGAGGGCCGCCCACAACACGTTGGAAGCTGCCACGATGTCCCCGCCCGAAATCGCTGCGGCCATGTTCTTAGTCACGCCGCGAACGAAGTTTGATAATCCGGCAAATCGGTCGGACACGAATGCCGCGACACCATCTATGACATTCCCAAATCCATAGAAGGCCGCCGCTGCTACTCCAATTGCACCAAT
>CAZGMU010000696.1:0-305 GCA_964526975.1 uncultured Planctomycetaceae bacterium | reverse complement strand
GCGTGAACGGATTGGTAATCACTGACAGCCCAAGCATTGCCAGTTGAACGGCATCAAAGAGCGTGCCGACTGTCGCAATCGCCGATCCGACTCCTAAGAGAGCTGTGCCAACAGCGGCTATGCTGAGAACGATTTGACTGTTGGCCCGCGCCCACTCACGAAAACCTACAACGATCTGGATCGTCCGACGGAGCAGGGACGTCAGGTGCGGTTCGAGTGCTGCTCCCACGGCGTCCGCCACGGAACTGACGCTCGCTCGCAACGTGCCGAACGCATTGCCCAGCCGATCGGCCGCCGCTGCGTCC
>CAZGMU010000695.1:1152-1908 GCA_964526975.1 uncultured Planctomycetaceae bacterium | reverse complement strand
CAGAAGACCCAGGCCTAGGACAAGAACCAGATCCACGCCGTCTCTCCCCCGAGAGCAAACCGCCGAAAATGACGCCGCCGCTCTAGACAGCGGCACGTCCCGTCAGCCCGTGAGCTTGATCTCTGGCTCCAGGGAGCATTCTTTTGCGCACCGCAGGCTTTAGCCAGCGTGAATGTATATGGTTAATGCCGTTGCCCGACGACGGTGGCTCCTTTTTACTGCAATGCTCTGCTCGTCCGTTCGGGGCTTCTCGATCTGCGTTTTGTTCTTGTTCCAGCTGAAGATTCGTGATGGGTCGACCTCCCCAAACTTTTACTCATTTCCAATCAGCTAACGCTGAACCACGTATGAGCTATTGCCTGTGCGTCGCGGCTGTCTGAGAGACGCCTACTCGATGGCCAATTTCACGGCCAACTCGGCCTTGCGTATCGTCTTGATGTCGATTTCGGTGTGGTCCTCCGGCTCCAGGTGGATTTCCACCTTCCGTAGCTTGCCGGTGTAGGGGTTTGGCGATGTGTACTCTTCGCTGACGGGGGAGCCTGTATCAAGGCCGATGTCGAAGGTTTCATCAGCCGAGAAACGGCCCAGGACCGTCTTTTCAACTCGGCCTTCTCCCACTTTTTTGTCGTTGATGAAAAGCGTGACCGTGCCACCTTTTCCGACCCCGCTGCCATCGTACTGGAACTCCACACGAATGGTCGCCGGGCCAGGCGCAAGCTTGTCAGAGCTTCGGCCACCAGCAACTCCTCGCCGGGA
>CAZGMU010000695.1:0-1142 GCA_964526975.1 uncultured Planctomycetaceae bacterium | reverse complement strand
CCTGTAGCGTTGCTGCGAGAACCAGTTGTATTCGTAGGTCGGCGTGCGGTCCTTGATATAGAGCGCATAACCGGCAACGGTTCCTCCCGCGGCAACCAGCACGCCATCACCGCCAGATTGTGGGACATCCACAAAAGCCGTGATGCGATGGGAGCGATTCTTAACGTTGGGCGAGGAACTCTCGGGAATCCGTGTGGCGCCAGGGAAGTAGGTGAAATCTGTTCGCCCGGCGATCAGGCTTGGACGCAGACTTGGATCCGCGCGCTCTATAAATCGGTCATCAAGCGGCAGGACATCATATTTCCCCGCCTCGACCCAGAACAGGTCCTGAAGGTCGCGCAGCCGCTGCGGCTCCTGGGCCGCTAAATTGTTGGCCTCGCTAAAGTCGCTTTCGATCCGGTAAAGTTCCCATTTGTCGTTGGCGAAATCGTACGAACCGGCGTTTTCCCACGGTAGCCGCCCGTGACGTACGCAGGCGACCCACCCATCACTATAGATCGCGCGGCTGCCGAACATTTCAAAATATTGAACGCGGCGCCGTTCCGCCGCTTTCGCGTCATCGAAGGAGTAAACCATGCTGACTCCTTCGATCGGCTTTTGCGCAACCCCATTGACTGACGAAGGCTGTTCGACGCCAGCAGCTTCCAGGATCGTCGGAACGATGTCGATGGCATGATGGAACTGGGTACGGATGCCGCCCCTGTCTTTGATTCGGTTGGGCCAGGAGATGACAAGCGGATTGCGCGTGCCGCCGAAATGAGAGGCAACTTGCTTACCCCACTGGAACGGCGTGTTCATGGCCCACGCCCATCCAACCGGGAAGTGATTATAAGACTTGGGGCCGCCGATCTCGTCGAGATGGGCCAGAATGTAGCTCGGGTCCTCCTGTTGCCCGTTCGCGGAGACCATCTCGTTGAAGACGCCGTTGAGGGTGCCTTCTATGGAGGAACCGTTGTCGCCGATCTCCCAAAAGACCAGCGTGTTGTCCGTTTGGCCGACCGCGTCCAGGGCATCGAGAACGCGCCCGACATGGAAGTCGGTTTGTGCCGTGTAGGCGGCGAAGGTCTCCATCAGTCGCGAGGCAATGCGTTTCTGGTCCGCCGAGAGCAAATCCCAAGCCGGTATTTCGGTCGGCCGCGGAG
>CAZGMU010000694.1:0-1909 GCA_964526975.1 uncultured Planctomycetaceae bacterium | reverse complement strand
CGGCAAACGGCATCCGTTCCTTGAGCTTGGCGATGCCGGCGGAATTGACGCGGCCCTCGTCGACGTACTCGGTGCTGGTGAGGATGTCTTCGGGGAACAACTCACCGCGTTCAATCTTGATGTCGAAGGCTTTCTCCAGGCGGAACACAATATCGAGGAAGTCGATCGACTCGGCGTCGAGGTCGCCCTGCAGGGTTGCGGTGGGAGTCACTTCGTCGTCCTCCACGCCGAGCGCATCGACCAGCGCTTCTTGCACCTTGGAAAAGATCTCTGCTTTCGTCGCCGTTGCCATTGTCCTGGATTCCTCCAACAAGTCGGTGCTAAATGTCGCGCCTGGCCTCGAATAATGCTTTCAACGGGCCGGCATGGCTGGTTCCCGCAGCAGCAACTGGGCCGCTTTGCGGAAGTAGTTCTTTAAATTTTCGTCGGTCGTTTGCTGGCCTGGGTCACTTTCGGAGAGGTTGTATCGTTCGATCACCAGGCGCCCGCTGAGCGTGGAACGGTCGCCCATCTGTCCTTCGACTTTGAATGTGGAAAGCCTTTCGTCGTGTTTGACCATGTTCACCGTGACGGTGAGCGTGTGGCCGGGTGGCACGAAATCGGCATACTTGATGTTCTTGGCTTCCTTCAAACAAATGATGCTGTGGGCAAAATCCTCGCTCAGCCGCAGCAACCATGCCGCCGCCTGCGTCGAGGCTTCGAGCATGAACACGCCAGGGAGCACGGGGAACTCGGGAAAGTGATCGGCCAGGTACTCCTCGGTCAGCGCGACGTTTTTCGTGGCCGTCAGTCGAACTCCAGGCTCGTACGAGCGGATCGCATCCAGCAACCAAAAACGCATCGCGTCGCTTTCACCGTGGGGCGAGCAAACTCTGTGGTGGTTCGAACGCAAACTCGAGCGTTCGTTTCGCGCGCCTCGCCCGCACCTCAGCGTTCGCTCCTAGTCCATATCGGACTCGAGCAGGTCGCAACCGCAGAGTGCCGCCGCACACCTTGCCTGCGCGGCATAACCATCAGCGGCGCGCGAAAGAGTTGGCGGATTAGGCGAAATAGCGAATTACGGATTATAGCTCTCTGGCTGGAGGCCAGCAACACCGGTGAGAAGCGGCTTTATTCCCCATTTCAAGCTGGTGGCTAGCCAATCCCCAAACGTGGTTTGCGGCTTGTTTTTCAGCAATCGTCGTTTTCAGCAATCGGGTGGCGATTGACGGGACATCGACGGTCACTTGGAAAACAGGGTGGCCAAATCGGCGGCACTTCCCGAGGGGCGATCGCGAGCTGCGGAGGTCTGCGCCGGACAAATTGGCTGCTTCTGGCGCAGGACCTGTCGATTGGCATTGTGTTTGCTTCGCTTTTCGAACGGTCCATCTGCTAACGTTCAATTCGAACCGATCCGTTCGATCAATTCGTTGGGAAGCCAAACCATGAACCTACAACCCTACAGAATTCGTCGAGCACTGTTTGCCGCCAGTGCCGCATTGTTCGTGCCCATTGCGGCGACCCACGCCCAAACAAACGACGCCGAGTTGGCGGCCCGCCGGCAAGCAGTGTTGCAGCAAGATCGGCTGCTGACCGACGACGGTGAGATCGTGGATCAGGACGCTATCGTGTTGCCAAACACAACAGCGGTTCCGGTGCGCACGATGACCTATCGCGCGGAGAACACCGAGCGAGTTCCCGTGGAACAAGTTCGCTGGGGCCGTCGTTATTACCGTAACTACGGCGGCTATTATGCTCCACGAATATACGCACCGCGCTCCTACTCGGGCTACGGAAGTTACTATGCGCCCTACGGCGGCTACCCACGAGCGTATGGCCCAGGATACTATCCGGGGCGCTATTACGGACCGGGTTATGGCGGCTACTACGGCGGCGGCGGATCCGGCCCGAACGGCACGTTCGACGGCTC
>CAZGMU010000693.1:0-1911 GCA_964526975.1 uncultured Planctomycetaceae bacterium | reverse complement strand
TGCGGCTGGCGGACCGTCTGCGGTCGCGACGATGCGGTTGCCCGGCTGCGAATCATCGGCCAACTCCGTCGCGAACGCGAACCCGACGACGCGTTGATTGAAGCGCTCTTCGTCGAGGGGGCCACGCGTATGACTTGCCCGCTGTGCAAAGAGAAAAAGCTCTTTGCACAGCCACTAAGCGCGACCGATGAAGACGGCAGCGATTGGCAGACCGCCGTGCTATGCGAGATCTGTCGCGAGCCGATCGATCCCGAGCGTGTGGAAGCGATTCCCAACACCAAGCGATGTGCAAGTTGCGCCACAAAGGTGGAGCGAGGCCAACTCGACGAGATCGAACCCGATTATTGTCCGAATTGCGGGGCACTTGTAGAAGTCCGCGTCAGCCGGGGCTCGGGGATAACACGCTACAAGCGCGTCTGCACAGGCCAGCCAGCTTGTCGGCTGTAATGCCACGTTGTCTATAGCAGATTACCTTTATTCGTTCTCGCAGGGGGCCGTGTGGTGGAAGATTCGGTCTGGCGGCCGACGCTAAACTGCGTTCGCTCTTTGATCTACTGCAGAACGCAATTTGGTAAGTTGCTCTAGACTTCGCCGATGTCCTCGTTCCACAACTCCGGCCTCGCCGCGATAAACTCTTCCATCAGCCGTACGCACTCCGGATCATCCACGATCTCAAGTGAAACGCCGCGCGATCGGACGTACTCCTCCGGTCCCTGGAACGTGCGATTTTCGCCGATCACGATCCGGGGAATCCGGTAGAGCAGGGCGGTGCCGCTGCACATATTGCACGGCGAGAGGGTCGAATAAAGCGTGGCCCGGCGGTAGTCGGCCGGGCTCAGCCGGCCGGCGTTTTCCAGGCAGTCCATTTCGGCATGCAGGATGGCGCTTCCCTTCTGAACCCGCCTGTTGTGGCCACGGCCGACGATTTTGCCACCAATTACCAGTACCGACCCGATCGGGATGCCCCCTTCGGCGAGCCCCAGGCGGGCTTCTTCAATAGCTTTTTGCAGGAAGGGATCGGCCATAACATGAATATGGGTAGAAGTTTGGGTTTACGGCAATTATCCTAGAGCGGTAGATCCAGCGCGACAATCCACCCACCCAGATTCGGCATCCATGAGTAAAAGTCTGTTGAATGCCGTTTCGCGCGCCAGGATCGCTTCGTTTCTGCTCGTTGCGCTACTGTTGTTGCAGAGCGTTGCCGCCAGAGCATCGGAACTGCTGGCCACGAAGGACTTTGGCGACGTGGCCAAAGCGGTCGAAGCGTACGTTGCCAAGTACGGGGCGGAGCATGTCCTCCTGGTCCTTGACATCGACAACACGATCATGTCGATGGACACCGACCTGGGCAGCGACCATTGGTTCGAGTGGCAGAACTACCTGCTTAGTAACGAAAAGAATTCGCCCCATCTGGTGGCGAAGGATTTCCCGGGCTTGCTCCAAGTCCAAGGCGTCCTTTTCGAGCAGGGCAAAATGCACCCCACGCAGGCCGACCAGCCCGCACTGATTACCAGGTTGCAAAAGTTGGGGATCGCAACGCTGTTGTTGACGTCTCGCGGCTTGGAGTACCAAGGGCCAACCGAGCGGGAGCTCGCACGAAACGGCTACGATTTCAAATCGTCTGCCCTGCCGGTAGAAGGCCTTCCAGCGGGCCAGTTCTTGCCCGGCCAAGCCCGGGGAGAGCGGAATTTCGGCGGAGGACCTTCAAAAGTACAAACCAGTGCCGCCGCGGCCATCGCTCTACGTCGATGGTGTCTTCATGACGGCTGGCCAGCACAAGGGGCTGATGCTGCTCACGATGCTCAAGAAATCGTCCCGCGAGATCAAGGCGGTCGTCTACGTGGACGACAATGTCCGCCACGTTGGCAGCGTATTTTCGGCGGCAGTCGCGCACGGCCTGGAAGCCACGGT
>CAZGMU010000692.1:0-1927 GCA_964526975.1 uncultured Planctomycetaceae bacterium | reverse complement strand
AAGGCGTTCAACGACGCGCTCGAGCTCGACGGCGTCATCATGACCAAGCTCGACGGCGATGCCCGCGGCGGCGCGGCCCTCTCGGTCAAGCAAGTCACGGGCGTGCCGATCAAGTTCATCGGCACCGGCGAACATCTCGACGCACTGGAAGAGTTCCACCCCGACCGCATGGCCGGCCGCATCCTCGGCCAGGGCGACCTGCTCTCGCTCGTCGAAAAGGCGCAGCAGGAATTCGACCAGGAGGAGATGCTCCGCCAGGAGGAGCGACTCAAAAAGGGCGAGTTCACGCTCGACGATTTCCGCGAGCAGCTCTCCCAGATCGGCAAGCTCGGCCCGCTGCAAAAGGTGATGGGCATGATCCCCGGCATGGGCGGCCTGTCGCAGATGATGGGCGACATCGATCCCGAAACCGACATGAAGCGGCTCTTCGGCATCATCGACTCGATGACGCCCGCCGAGCGCCGCCATCCGTCGAAAGTGATCGACGGCGGCCGACGCCGCCGCATCGCTGCCGGCGCCGGCGTGCAGCCGAACGAGGTCAACGACCTCGTCAAACAGTTCGACGCGATGGCGCAAATGATGACCGCGATGGCCGGCAAGGGAATGCGCGAACGAATGAAGATGATGAAGGAGCTGCAAAGCGGCATGATGAACAACCCCAACGGCCTCGCCAAGCAGAAAGGCAGCACTGGCAAACGCCTGACACCGAAAGAGCGGGCCAAGCTCAAGAAGGAGCGCGAGAAGGAACTGCGAAAGCGCAAACGCGATGGAAAACGCGGCAAAGACGGCGAAAACCCCTCGGACTAGCCGCGGTATCCGGCGACTACGGCAACTCGTCCGCTTGTACCGTGGCTCACCACCGCAGCCGTTATAATACGGCTCGCTGGTTCTTTGCGAGTAGTCTTACAGGACCGCTTTATGCAATCCATTCGTGAACTCATCAACCCAAGCCAACGTCTTACCTCGGTATTACTCGTTCTGGTTTGCTGGTGGCCGCTACAAATTGTCCACGCCGCCACGTACGTTTACACTCTCGATCCGGCGCAAAGCAGCATCACGCTTTCCGGTTCCGTCACGACTCAGCTCGGCACGGCCCCCATCGAACCGCAAGGGCAAAACAGTCTGACGACGTCCTACACGGGCACAATCCACGCCGATCGAACGAGTTCCTCCATCCAACTCCTCCCCGGTGGATCCATTGATGCAAACGTCAGCGGCAACTGGCAGCCGCTCGCCAACGCCTCCGTCGGCTCCGCTGCCGCTGATTACGGAGCACGAGTGACGTTCGCCATTGTCGTGGTGAACTTTGCTGGCCGCGATCTCGTTGCGAACCTTACGGGCCCAAGCGCGCCCGTCGACGGTAGCGGCAACTTCGATCTCACTGGTTCATTCGTCAACTTCAACTCCGGCAACATCGCCTATCGTGCGAACTTCGGTTTCTCACCAGGCACTGAAACACTTGCCGGCAGAAGCGGCAATCTTGCCGGTACTGCTACGCTCACGACCGAAGGAATGCTAGAAAAACTACTACTCCCGGTAGATGCCACGTTTGCCCTCCCGATCGACGACACGATTTCCGTCATGCTTACACTCGATGGCCAGATCGTTGCCACGAGGCCGTTGCCCGAAGACTTGCCCGGCGACTTCAATAAAAACGGTGTTGTCGATGCTGCCGACTACGTCCTCTGGCGCAAAGGCGCTGGCGTTGCGCCCACGCAGGACAACTTCGATCTTTGGCGCACACACTTTGGCAAAACGACTCCCGCGGCCGGTAGCTCGCTCGATGGAGCAACGGTTCCCGAACCCTTCTCGCTGGCTCTGTTGATGTTTGCTGTGGCCACGCTGATAAATGGCCGGCTCACACGCTAAGGAATGACTCAAAAACAACTTCGGCGGATAGGATTCACCACGGAGACACGGAGGACAC
>CAZGMU010000691.1:0-1932 GCA_964526975.1 uncultured Planctomycetaceae bacterium | reverse complement strand
GGATTCGAGGGGCTCGCATTGCCTAGCACAACCGAAGATGCGGGCGTTCTCCCGTGGTCACGTCTCCTCCCCTAAGCGTTCCGCGTGATGCACGAACGACGCAGCCCTGGACGAAGCTCATCTGTAGATCCTTGCCGGATCATACGCAACAAAAAAGTAATTGTAGTGCTTGTAAAACTGCCCACAAAACTCCGATTTATCAAAGGGCGCTTTACCTCGCAACAAGTACTCCATAAGGGACAACGAAAGACCACAATCAGCAAACAGGTCGAAGAAGTCTCCGGGCGCAGCATCATACTCGTCCGCACCGCCTAAACCCGCTTCAAATAAGACCATCGGCCGATTTCTGCTAAGCGTCTTGATTGCACCCTTCAAGACGGCCAATTCAGCACCCTCGACATCGATCTTGATAAGGTCAATGCGCCTGTCTGACGGACAGACATCGTCAAGCCTCATCGTTTTCACTTCTAAAGGCACAATATCGTGTTGGCCCAGCTTCGCCCTTTCCCTAAAGCCACTTAGAGCAGGGCTATCCTTGTAATAGTGGAACTCCGACACGCCATTGCAGTCGGACAGCGCGCAATTGAATAGCTCAACCTTGTTACCGTGCCGACTTTTTAACTGCTTGAACAAAATCGGAATAGGCTCGAACGCCATGTGATGTCCACGCGGCGCCACCCTGATCATTTCTGTTAGGATATGACCCACATTGGCCCCGACGTCAATACAGTTCGAATCGGGGTTGAGGTACCTTCTGAGAACGCTAAACGTCTGGAGATCGTATATGTTAAAGGGTCCCTGAAAGACTTTGTCGCTCAGGCGGTACAAGATGTGAGCAAGGCGTTTCAGGCCAAATCTAGCAGATATTGGAACCGCATACTGTAACCGCATAATTGCCCCGACGTTATCTTGTCACAGTTCTCTGCGCCGCCCGACCACATGCGCTCTTGCTTTTCTCGTGTCGCTTCGGAGCTAGTGGCATCTTTCCTCGGTTTGGAACTGCGGACGCAATCCCAAGCCTTCGCCGTATGCGCGAAGCAACTCTGGAACCGAATATTCCCAAGCCAATGCCGTTTGTACCCGATGACGACCTGCATGTCCCATTCTTTCGCATTCGCTAGGATGATCCAGAAGCCAACTCACACCCTTGGCAAACTCGAGCTCATCATTTGGGCGGACGTAGACTGCGGCCTCTCGTGCCGAATACCGCGCCTCCCTCAGCTCGAACGCCACTGTAGGTTTGCCCAACGCCATATACTCCATCATCTTGTTCATGGTGGACTTGTCGTTAAGTGGACTAAGCGGATCTGGGTGCACGCAAACGGTCACGGTGGACAGATACCTTCGTGCCTCGAGGTCTGGAATCCGCCCGGTAAACCATACGTACGATTCAATTTGCAGTTCCTTCGCTAGGACTTGCAGCGAAGGTGCAGCATCTCCGCTTCCGATAATTACAGCGAGGAAATCTCGGCGTCCCAGTGTGAACACCATCTCTCGAATGGCCCGCAACCAATAGTCCACACCGTCCTGCGGTCCCATGGTTCCGATGTACCCAATCAAGAATCGCGCACGTCTGGCCAAATCAGTATCCGTACTGACTGGCTGAAATGAAAGCGGCGGCCCGTTCCTAACTACAAACACCTCGTCTTGCCGCTTTCCGCCTCGCGTTAGGGCAAGAGTCTTGTAGGACTCATTGGTTGCGATAACTACGTCGGCCACTGCGAATGAGCACCGCTCCAGTACCTTTAATGCCTTAGAGACGAGGTTGGGCCGCGGCTGCTTGAAGCGTGAGAGGTACGTCTCCGGCGCCAGATCGTGATGATCAAAGATGAACTTGGTGCCGAACAATCTAAAAATAGCCCCGATGACGAACAGCGTATCGGGTGGATTCGCAGCGTGAATTACGTCTACACCTTTTCTGAGAGCAACCCA
>CAZGMU010000690.1:0-1937 GCA_964526975.1 uncultured Planctomycetaceae bacterium | reverse complement strand
TCTTGGCAGATGGGATTCACCACGGAGACACGGAGAGCACAGGGAAGAAAGTAAGAAAACCGCTAATTGGCGCTAATAGCTCGCTGATAAAGCTGATAGAGAAGTGCAAACAAACAACACGATTCGGTTAGCGACCATTAGCGCCAATTAGCGGTTAAATAATTCCCTCCGTATCTCCGTGGTTAATCTGAAAATCGGGGAGCAATTATTGTGAGTCATTCCCTAGGGCCTTGGGGAACGACTTTGCCGCCGCGGTCTCAGTCGCAAGGCCTTGGTCGCCTTGCTTGTGCATCCACTTGTCGAGCGATGCGCGAAGTTCGACAAGCGTTTGCGAGTGCTGCGGTTCGGTGGCGAGGTTGTGTTCCTCGTTCGGGTCGGCGGCGAGGTCGTAGAGCTCTTCGGCCGGGCGACGGTGGTAGCGGGCGACGGTCGCCTTGGCCACGGGATCGGTTTTAGCCGCCGCGACCCACGAGGCCCAGTATTCGCTGCCGTCGACCGGTTTGCCGAGGTCGATGTGGGTGTGATGCTCCGCATCGGGCCGCAGGTTGCGGATGTATTTCCAACGCTCGGTGCGGACCGAGCGAATCGGGTACTTGTTCATCTTGCCGTCGCCGCTGTGCGTGGCGTAAATCGCGTCGCGGAAGCTAGTTTCGCGGCCGGTGAGCAGTGAGAGTAATGAGCGGCCGTCGATACTTTCGTTTTGAGGCAACGTGCCGCCGGCGGCTTCGATGATCGTTGGCAGCACATCGACGAGGCTCACCAGGGCAGGGGAGCGCGAGCCCGGTTTGATCTTGCCCGGCCAAACAGCGAACAGATTCGTACGCGTGCCGGCGTCGTACAGATTCCACTTGCCGAAGGGCCACTGGGCGCCATGGTCGCTGAACTCGATGAACAGCGTGTTTTGGCCAAGGCGTTTGTAGGCTTCGTTGTAGACGAGGCCGAGGTCATGGTCGAAGCGTTCGACGGCTGCGGCATACCGGGCACGCCAATATCGGGTGGCCGGAGTATCCACATGGGTAGACGGCGGAACGAAAGCGGCGACACCATGCGGGGCCCCGTCGGCCGATTTCGCACCCACTTCCGGCCAGGGAACATGTGGCCAATTGGTGCCGACGAGCAGGCACAACGGTTTATCCGACTTTCGTTTCTGCAGATATTCGAGGGCAGCGGCAATGCATTGGTCGTCGTGAAACGTGTCGTGCGCGGTGAAATCGAAGCCGTAATCGCGCCCCTGCTTGTAATGGGCGACTTTGCCGATCGCGACCACTTCGTAGCCCAGTTCATGAAGGTACCCCGGCAGTTTCTTCACATCGGCCCGCGGCGGCTGGTGATTCAGCATTGAGCCGTTGCGCGTGGGCATAAGGCCGGTAAGCAGCGCCGCGCGGCTGGGGGCACAAGCAGGAGACGCGGCGAAGGCGTGCGTAAGGGTGATGCCATCATGTGCGAGCTGTTCCAACGCAGGAGTGTGAAACTGCTGAGAGCCAGCGACGGAAGAGTCGAGGTAGCCATGGTCGTCGGCGATGAAGACGACGATGTTAGGTGACGTCTTTTCGGCATGCGCCAATAGCGCGGCGAAGAGCGAAACGAAGACCGTGGCGACGATGAAAATAGGGTGTCGGATCATGTGACCATGATACCAGCTACAAGGGCCAATGAGGCAGTCGATAGTCCACACCCGATTTTCAGAATAACCACAGAGGCACAGAGAACACGGAGAAGGCAAAAGGAGAAAACATCCACGCGGCGGCAGCTACGGAACTGGGCCGCGGGCGGCGCCCTCCGCCGTTAACCTTTTCAAAAGAGACTCACGCAGAGGCGCTAAGGCGCAAAGTAAGAATGAATGGAACCACGAAACCTCGAAGAAGCGATGAAAAGGCTCTACTCCTTTTTCCTCCTTCGTGATCTTGGTGTTCTTCGTGGTAAATGCATTTCGTATT
>CAZGMU010000689.1:971-1945 GCA_964526975.1 uncultured Planctomycetaceae bacterium | reverse complement strand
ACCAGGTGAGATCTTTGCGGATGACAATCTTATCCATCAATCGGTCTTTGCTGGTTTGCCAGGTAACAACCGAATCACTGGAAGCGAAGTAGTTCATATCCTGATCGAAAGTGATCAACCCGATTCCGGTCAAGCTTTGGTATTCGGCTTCCGTAATGCTGCTGATGAGAAGTGGATTCGAGCTCTTCAAATCGCCCGTGGTATGACGGACAAATGTCGCATCGAAATCGACTCCCGCGCTATCGGGCGGAGCCAAGCGGCTCAACGCGCTCACGATCTTCTCGTTCATCTCCGTCGATGTGTTGCGCAGCTTCAGCGCTTCTTCGACCGAGACCAAGGGTGGACCAATCGCCTCTTGCTTCTTCCGCATGATCTCCAGGCCACTCTGCACGGGATTGTCGATCCACGCGGCGCTCTTATCGATCTCGGCCAGCGGCGGCGGTGTAAATGCCTGGATCAAATCGCCCAGCTTGAAGGAAACATCGGCGGCCGCCGACTTCTCCTCGGCAGGCGGCGCTGGCTCCGATTTCGCCGCGGGAGCGGGCGTAGCGTCCTTTTTTGCTTCGCCCTTCTCGGCAACGGCAGGCTTGCTCGAATTGCAGCCGAGTAACAAAGATGCGGCCAAGAGTGCTGGCAGAATAATTCGCTCGATTGGTTGAAGCTTCATGAGTGGCTCGGTCCATAGTGAAAGCAAATACTCAGCCTGGCCAGGCAACGGGGCTGCATTATATGCCAGCATCAAAACGCAACACTACGCTAAAAAATGGGTTACGGCGAGACGAGACTGATTGACGAAACGAGCAAAAACAGCGCCCGACTGGCGGATGAGGAGCCCTACGACAATTCTTCCTTTACTCCCCTACGCACGATCCGTGCTAGCGGTTTGCGGTTTTAAGCCATGTTGCCTCGCATGTGGCGTGCCTGCTAAAGTTCCGCCCCTTCCCCACCTGGGCTAAATCGTTTTTTTGATCGAG
>CAZGMU010000689.1:356-931 GCA_964526975.1 uncultured Planctomycetaceae bacterium | reverse complement strand
CGTCCGCTCGCGCAGCAGTTCGGCAAACCCGCCTCACAGCGGCAGCAGCGGCCACAGTCCCGACAGGGAACGATGCAGCAGCGCAACACCTCGAATCAGGGAAAGCAAAATAATCAGAACGCTGGCCGGGCAACGGCGAAGCCACAGCCAACCGCCCAAGCGCCGCCACCCGCGCCAACTGCAATCGAAAAACTCCCGCCCGAGAAACGCGCCGAATTCTTGAAGCTCATCGGCGCGAATTGGATTTGGTCGCCCGCCTACACCAAGGACGAAGTGCCGGTCGGCGACTGCTACTTCCGCAAAACGTTTCAAGTAAATATCGCCGAGATCGCGCAGGTCCATGTTACCTGCGACAATCAATACGAACTGTATGTAAATGGCCGACTGGCCGGCCGAGGCAACGACTGGCGCAAGATGGATGTTCACGACATCAGTCCCTTGCTGGTCCATGGCAATAATGTCGTTGCGATCAAAGCCACGAACAGCGATGCGGGAGCCGCGGGGCTCGTGGCTCGTGTACTGGTAAAAGAAAAGGGCGGCACATTCGAAAGCTATTCGTCAGACGGCAGCTGGCG
>CAZGMU010000689.1:0-290 GCA_964526975.1 uncultured Planctomycetaceae bacterium | reverse complement strand
ATCGTGATCGCGGACGAAGGTTCCCGATTCGTTGTCGATCCGGAATTTGTCGTCGATCGCCTGGTGACCGATGAGCAAGCTGGCTCGTTGATCGCGATGACGTTCAACGCCAGCGGCGACATTCTCGCCTCGCGCGAGGGCGCTGGCCTCGTCCTCATTCGCGACAAAGATAAAGACGGCACATTCGAAACCGTCGAGAACTTTTCCAACGATGTAAAGAACATCCAAGGCATTCTTTCGCTCGGCAGTCGCGTGTTCGCTGTCGGCGATGGCCCAGAGGGTGGCGCGCT
>CAZGMU010000688.1:503-1948 GCA_964526975.1 uncultured Planctomycetaceae bacterium | reverse complement strand
TTGCGCCCGCGGCATTGTCTAAAACTTTCGTCGATTGCGGTAGACTGCGGACCTTATTGTGGCGAAGCGTTAGTTTGCCATTGACCTCTGAGTCTATGCGATATGCATTGATACCGGGTGAGTCGATTTCGTTGCCAGTAAAGGTGATCTCCTGCCGGGCGTTTCCGTGCAAGTGTAGGGCTCGGAAGATTGGCTTCACGATTTGGTTGCCTTCAATTCGGACACCGGAAATCTCGGCATAACCCGCTAGAGTCCAGATCGCGCCGCGGCGCTGGCCGCCGACGTTTCCACCGCCCCGGACGATTGTATTCTTACGTACAAGTGCCCCCGTGAGCGGGTACTTCGGATACGCGTTGGGATGGTTGAACGCCAAGCATGCCGAGTGGCTATTGTCGGCGAGGTAGTTGTTTTCGACGACATGCCCATGTCCGCCTGCGATATCGATATTATGCCCCCACCAATTGGCGATCACGGTATTGTGGTGAATCTTATTATTCGCACTCGGAGTGTCTTCCCGGCGGTCAGCTAGAGTCGCGATGCCATCGTCCCCTGCGCCGCGAACATAGTTGTGTTCAATACGGTTGCCGACAGCACTGCGGTTGATATTGATTGCGTCGGCGTAGGTTGAGTAAACGCGGCAGCCCCGCAATACGCCGTTCGTAGCGCCACTTAGCCAGAATCCGCAGTTCATGTGCATCATTCGCACGTTCTCAACAATCCAACGATCGGTGAAGCGAGAGCGGAAGGCTTTTCCGCCGGCATCTCGTCGGCATTGGTGGAAAACGCTTTCAATCGACAAGTCACTGACGCGCGATCCCTGACCGGAGAACTGGAACCCAAGCTGTTCGGCGGTGCCGATAAGCTTGGTATGCCACATGCCGGCGCCGGCAAGCGGCACGCCATCGAGGGCAATAGTTTGGTCCTGATAGTAGGTGCCAGCAGGAAGCCATACGATGGCGCCTTGCTCTTTTGCCGCCGCCACACATCTTGAAATCGCCTTGGTATCGTCGCTACGATCGTTGCCCTTCGCGCCGAATGTTGCAACCGAGAGATATTTGGTGCTCGATGGCGGTTTCAGCGGGGGCGGCACCCATTCCAGATCGACGAGGTCAATGTCGTAGTGCTTGGCGACGTCGTTGGCATCTTTTTGAAGACGTATCACGTCGCCAGCCTTCCATGGGTGTAGTGTCAGTAGATAGGCTGAGTCGTTCCAGTAGAGGCGAGCCGGTCCGGAATTGGGATCGTTTGACTGGCCGCCAGTTGGGTCCGTTGTTTTTCCGTATAACCAATTGAATTTGGAATCCAACGAGAGCTTTTGCACCATGCGGCCATTAATATAGAAGCTTAGCGATGCTATCTTGCCACCGCCTATATCCGCATCGGGAATCGAATGCCGAATTGTGAGTGCATTTCCTTTCTTCGTGGCGGTCATCTCGCAATACTGG
>CAZGMU010000688.1:0-466 GCA_964526975.1 uncultured Planctomycetaceae bacterium | reverse complement strand
CCTGATTCCTCGAGACGGACATAGGTTCTCCCCGAGGCTTCGATCTCCGCCGATGCCTCGTCGCGACCAGGCGGCTTGTCCATCCGCACGACTCGACCGTTGGTCTTCGCCTGTTCGGCTTCAACGGTCACAAAAGGCACCTCGGCTCCTACCGTCGACTGGCCGGAAGCTCCTGCCGACGGAAGCAACAATAACGCGACGGATGCCCCGGCCAGCAACGTCCGGGTTCGAGGCGCGGCAACACGGTTGGCGACTTGAAGATCAGCCGATGTCAATAGTGGCAGTCGTTTCACTCAAGCATTCCTCATTGCCAAGCTCAAGAGCTATGGTCGCCAGCTGTACGGCGACCGAACTCGCACAACTAGCCACCCAGCGGCACACACAGAAAGCACCAATGCTCCTGGTTCGGGAACCGCCGTGTAGTCGATGATCAACCTCGGACGATTCGCTCCGCTTACGGTCGCGT
>CAZGMU010000687.1:1408-1949 GCA_964526975.1 uncultured Planctomycetaceae bacterium | reverse complement strand
TCGCCCTTGTTCATCGTACCTAAGCTTCCCGTGATCACGCCGTTGTTGTGGACGAGAGTGACGCCGGGCTTATTCACCGTTAGTGACTGAAACGCGACGCTTGACGGCAGGTTGTCCAGAAACTGTACGCCCGACGCTGCGGACGGGCCGTCGTTGGTGATCGTCACGGTGTAGGTTATCGTCTCCAACGGCGAGACGGCGCCTTTGTCGGACGATTTGTGCAGTACGAGGTCGAATCCAAAGAAGCCAAAATCAACCGTGCGATTCGAGTTGGCGCCGTCGCCGTCGCTGGTTGGCTCATTCATTCCGATCAGCGTAATCGCTTGGGCAACCACGCCGTGGCCAGCTAAAGGCATGCCGTTGTCATCGTTGTCGACGTCATCGTCGGGGTCGGTCGCGACTCCCGAACTGGACTTCATTCCCGACAGCGCCTTGCCGGAGTTGAAGTTTGTAGGATCAACCTGCACGACGTAGTTGCCGGCAAACAAATTGGTGAAGAGATACTGCCCCGTGCTGTCCGTAGTTGTTGTGCCGGCGAGCA
>CAZGMU010000687.1:0-1334 GCA_964526975.1 uncultured Planctomycetaceae bacterium | reverse complement strand
GCGGCTTTTGTCGTAAAGCCCACGACGTCGACTACGGACACTTGCTCGTCGACCGCTGATACGCCCTCGAACGTCAGTTCGACGGCGCCGACCTTGCTGAAGTCAGCGCCGCCGCCGGCCGAGTTCAGCGGCGTGGCGTCGAAGTTGAACGTGACTTGTTTGGTCGCCGCGCCGCCGGCCGTTTCAGGCACGGTCGTAACGAACTCCGTCCAATGATTAGCGTCGGTATATACCTTAAGCTTGACGACCGAGTTCGCATGGTCGGCGCCCACCGCAAGGCGGATGCCGTTCATCGTATTGCCATTGAACTGGGTAAAGTCGAGACCGCCCAACCCAGTAGGATTCACACTGGTGGCATTTCCGTCGACGCCGTCCCAAATGATCTTTGCGTTGCCCGTGACCGTCGTATCGCTAGCCAGTCGCAGCAAGCCGCCGCCGCTAACAAGCGACACGGAAGAGTACATGTCGGACCCTGCGGTGAGTTCGACGTACATATCACGTTCGCCGCCGAGCACGGCTGAATCCTGCAACGCCGAAAGGCTGTTGGACGGCAAGGGAGGAGCCGCCTCGACTCGCTGGAACGTGCTGAAGCCGTCGATCTTGATTCCGGTCGAACCTTCGGCCTCACCAGTCGTAATATTGATTTCACGCACCAAACCACCGGATTTAGCCTGTAGTTCAGCCGGAAGAGTCAACTTGGCAAAATACTTGCCGGCGCTGAGGCCGCTGAAGCGATATTTTCCCTGAGCATCGGTGGTCGTCGGACTGCCAATCAACACATCGTCGTCGCCACCGCTGTCGAATACTCCGTTGCCGCCGTCCCGGTAGAGCGACAACGCGGCCCCGGCCAGCACGATGTCATTGGCTGAATTGTTGTCGTTCTGCAGATCGATGCGGACGACGCCGATGATCTCCGCCATGTCGGCGGCCATCATTTGACGCGGCTCCAATGATTCAAAACCCAACGTCAGGGGGCCGCGTGCGCGACGCCGCGAGGCGCCAAGATTGCGAGAGAACAACGACCCGACATTTTGCCACGCCATGAAACGCACCTCGCCAATGTAGACTCCGCTAGCACTTCAGAACGAAGTGCGCTGTATGAGTCTTATCGGACGGCGCGATCCATAGATTCGGCACAGACCGACGCGGATCGAAAGATTTTCTCGTCGCTGGCGCCAGCACAGGCGACGAAATGCAAAAACGCTTTACAGGTCAGGGCAACGGAGGCCCGAAAGCTTGTGCCCTACGGCGCGCATCGGCAATTGGACTGCTGTCGGCCATGCTACCAACGATAGTCTAAGCCCACGTTCAGACCGTGAGCCCAAATATCCGTA
>CAZGMU010000686.1:0-1960 GCA_964526975.1 uncultured Planctomycetaceae bacterium | reverse complement strand
TCGGACAACGCGATAACGTCAACAATATCGAGTACACCGGCATCGTGAACCATTCGGGCGGTTCAATCAGCCTCAATACCACTTCCAGCTACTTGATCATCGGTACCGCTCCTGCCGCCACGCCGACTCCCACCAGTGTCTACAACCTCAGCGGCAGCGGCTACATCGGCGTGATTGCCGGTGCTAACTCGAACGACGGTATCCTTGTCCGCAATGGCACGTTCAACATGACCGGTGGCGAAATTCGTTCCGAGGACAATACCTATGACCAACGCGCGATAACACTTGGCAGCGGCTCGGGCGGCTCGGCAACGAGAATACTGCCTACGCGAATTTCTCCGGTGGCATCGTCGACGTCAAGAGTGGCATGCGTGTCGCCATTCAATCCAATAATAAGAGTTACATAACCATCTCGGGTGCTGCTAACCTGCATTTCCGCGGTGGAGATATTTCGCTGGCCCGCAACACCACGAACGCCTACGCCCAGGTCGATATGAGCGGGGGGATTCTCAAGGTCGGAGACTTGCTGGCCGGCCAAGAAAAAAGATTGATCGTCGGCGATACCGGCACCGGTGTGTTCAATCTCAGTGGCGGCACGGTCCAGCTCCACAACTCGTTCGTCGTTGGAAACAACCCCACTGCGAAAGGAACCGACTGAGAACGCGGCAGTCATCATCGATGGACCTTCGGCCGTTTTCACTCAGCAGAATGTTCCGGAGACAGGCTCAGTTGGCCACACGGCCATCGGCCAATATGGCAAGGGGCGGTTCGAAGTTCGCCAGGGGCAGGCCAATCTTCGCGAGGTTCGCATCAGTCGAAATCCTCAATCGCGAGCCACGCTCGCAGTGACGGGCGGGATTCTGAGGATTCAAGACGGCGTGCTCGGGAGAATGTCACTAACATTGCTGCTACTGGCGATTTCAACAACAATGGCGTCGTGGATGCCGCCGACTATGTGCTTTGGAAGAAGAATCTCAATACGAATAACACGCTTGCAAACGACAATAATCTGGGTACGCCGGTTGGTACAGCCCATTACGATTTGTGGCGTGCGAATTTCGGCAATCTCAAGCAAGACAACACTCCCACCATCATGCTCACCGGAGGGGAGCTGGAATTAAAGCCTGTCGACCCGACACCTAACGCCATGTCTTGGCAAGCGAGTATGAACCTTGAGGGCACGGATTTCGATCCCAAGCCAGGCGCGGTGATGTTGACCAACGTGGGTTCGGCTCCCAACAAGCCAGCCAACTTTAGTTTGAACGCCGGTAGCGTGTGGGACTTGAACATCGCGAGCAACACGGTTATCGGCGGTGCCGATCGGGTCGACGTCCCCAATGGATTTGCCTCGCTCAATGGCGGAACGCTGAACATCATTCCGATCGGCGGCTACACGCCTACCTTTGGCGATACCGTTCGCATCCTGAGCAGCATTAACCCTGTCACGTTGAACGCTGGTGCCGTTAGCGTCAGCAATCCAAACTGGGTGCTGCAAATGAACGGCACCAACGTAGTCGAGTTGAAATACGTCGGCGCCGGAAGCGGCAGCTCATTTCCGGGCAGCGCCGTTCCAGAACCCGCGACGATTGTGATGCTCGGGCTGCTGGCCTCGGTGTCATTGGCTTCGCGGCCAGCCCGATACAGAAAACGGTAGGGAGCATCACGCGTCGTTCACCGCAAACTGGAAGGATTTGGAGGTAGTCGGCTCGATTTGGACACAGACTATGGATACAGACTAAAGGACAAGAAGAGTCGGGGCATCGAAAAGAAGTGAGCGAATACGGGAATCGTATGCCGTATTTGAGGGCACCTTTGTAGTTTCATCCTTGGGGCTTTTTTGAAAGGGACCGCTAATGTTACGCATCTCAGTTTTTGTCTCGCGGCTACGGCCGCAGGCGGCCATCGTATCGATCTGTATCGCCTTCCTGGCGATCACATCCGATGTTTCGGCTGCGCTTCT
>CAZGMU010000685.1:607-1979 GCA_964526975.1 uncultured Planctomycetaceae bacterium | reverse complement strand
CCCGGGATACGGCATTCAACAGATCGTGGATGTGGCCATCAAGGCGCTGTCGCCACAACTGGCGGTGGCAGAGGGCTTCCGCGAGCGATTCGAGTCCGAGATCGAGTCGCTTAAAACGCTGAAACATGACGGCATCGTGCGGCTATATGGATACGGCGAACAGGACGGCGTACTCTTTTATTCAATGGAGCTAGTCGAAGGGATCAGTCTGGAAGACGAGCTGAAGGCAGGGCGGCGGTTCAATTGGCGCGAGGTGACAAGTATCGCGATTCAGTTGTCGCTCGCACTAAAGCACGCACATGATCACGGAATCATTCACCGTGATATCAAGCCGGCGAATATCCTGCTGCATGACGATGAGCACGTGAAGCTGGCCGACTTCGGAATTGCCCGCCTATTCGGCACTACTTCGCTGACAACGGCCGGGGGCGTGTTGGGAACGGCAGATTATATGTCTCCCGAGCAGGCAGACGGCCGGCCTGTAACGGCGCGTTGCGATCAATACAGCTTGGGCGGCGTGATGTACGCACTTCTGGCGGGACGACCGCCGTTTCGAGCGAAGAACTTGCCGCAGATGCTTCAGCTTCAGCGGTTTGCCGAGCCGGAACCCGTGCGACGCTATGCACCAGAAACGCCCGAGCAGCTCGAGCAGGTGGTGATGCAACTACTGTCCAAGGACCCGGCCTCGCGGTTTCCGAATACTCCGGTGCTGGCACGTCATCTCCAGGCGATGACGAACGCGCTGTCACGACCGGCTGCTGATGATTTCTCGCTCGCTGGAGATCATCCGGAGAACGCCCTGCTTGCCGATGGCGCTCACTACTCGATTACAAATGACGTTACGCAAGCGGAAGTCGATCCTAAGTTGCAAGTGGGATGGAAGACACACGACCATCCGGGCAAGAGCGCAACGGCGATGGCATCCCAGAGTGCGCCCACCTTGGGAGCCGAGGGGATCGTTGCCAGACAAGCCTCGCAGGTTTCTGGCTCCACCATTGGGGCGAACCCGGCAACTGGGCAAGCCGCGCCGATCCGTCCCACACGTTTTACTACTGTCGAGGAGGAAGAGGAGCGGCGGCGACAGCAACAGCAGCGGTCGTGGTTGGTGCTGGCTGGACAATCGGTAGCAACAGTGGCTGTATTGGGAACGATTGGGACGGTTTATTGGCAATTATCGCGGCCGCCATCGGCGGATAAGTTGTACGCGTCGGTAATGTCGAAGATCGAAGCCGATGAAGGTGGATCGCTGCTTCGCTTCGAGAGCGATATCAACGATTTCCTTGCACGTTTTCCCGCTGATCCGCGGCGAAGCCAATTCGATCGCTATAAAGAACGAATCGAGTTGGACAAGCTGGAACGCAAGCTGCAGCGG
>CAZGMU010000685.1:0-537 GCA_964526975.1 uncultured Planctomycetaceae bacterium | reverse complement strand
CTGCTACCGTCGGAGCAACTTTACTTGCGAGCGGCTGGCATGGCCGACTCGATGCCCGAGAAGTCGCTCGCGATGTTTCAGTCGCTGGTGAATCTATATGGATCAGGTGCCGGTACAAGCCGGCAGGATACACAAGGAGCACTGCAAAAGAAGGATGCTCAGCCAGAAGGTGCTGTCCGTACGGCGGACGTGGTGCAACTAGCACGGCGCAGAATCGAAACATCGCGACCCGAGCTCGGGCGGCAGCGGGAGCGAAACCTGGCTGATTTGGAAGAGCGGCTAGCGATGGCCGAGAAGCTAGCTGGTTCAGACGTCAAAGAGGCGACGAACATTTATCAGGCCATTATCGATTTGCATAGTGAGGATGGTTGGGCGGCGGAAGTCGTCGCCAAGGCACGCATGCGCATCGCAGAATTGAAAAAATGAAACACACACGTAGTCACGAATTGTTTGAGCGAGCACGGCGGCTCATGCCCGGCGGTGTAAACAGCCCGGCCCGGGCATTTGGCAGCGTGGGTGGCGAGCCGATCGTCGTCG
>CAZGMU010000684.1:0-1984 GCA_964526975.1 uncultured Planctomycetaceae bacterium | reverse complement strand
TGACATCGGCGCAGAAGAAGGAGCACTACCAAGCGCTGGCTGAAGAAGCAAAGTACCTGCAGCTGATCAGCAAACTAATCCCAGCGGAGCATGTAGAGAGAGTGTTTTCGGTAATAGCATCGGAGTTTTCCAAGGCCATTGCAGTGACAGATCGCGAGCACCCGCCAGCAGCGGAACGCTTCGTCGTCGCACTCGATAGCGCTAGAGAAAAGATCGCGACGGAGTTCAATGTCAATATCAACGGCCACGCTACAACCGCCGATCGTGCGGCTAGCGGTAAACCTAATCGAGCAAAGCAAGCCAAGGCGGGCAAGGTCGCTAAGGCAGTTCGCTGAAGAAGAAGTGATTCTTCCTACCGGTCAATATATCAATCAGCCGTTTCGCTGTGCGCGGTCACCACATACCGGCCTGCTTTTGGATGAAATCGACCACGGCGGATGGTACATGGTCGTGATCACCGCACCTTCGCAGTCAGGCAAGTCGCTCTGTGGCTTCGTGATTCCCACGCTGCATATGGTTCTTGAGCGTCGCGAAGATACAGGGTTTGCGTGCCCCGAGGCTGACTTGCACGCGAAGAAATGGGAGAAGGATTTTCTTCCGGTGATGAATGCCTCGCCGCGACTGCGGAAGTTCATTCCGAATCGCGGGCCAGGAAGCATGGGCGGCGGTATTCGCGACGCCGTTCACTTCCCCGGCGGCTCTTCGATGATGTTGTTTAGCCGTGGCGGTAAAGACTCAAATAAAGCGGCGGTGACGCTCCGCACCATGCATGTCACCGAGGCGGCCGGCTGGTCGACGTCGGCCGAGACGAGCAAGGAAGGTGGTCCGCTCCGGCAGCTGGCCGCTCGTATGCGTGGCTTTCCGCGCAAGCATCGCCGCATCATTGTTGAGGGCACGACCACTATCGAAGGTGACTTGCCTTGGCGGTTGCGCGGTGAGGACTGCAAAGAGAAGTTGATTAGCACGCGGTCGCAGTTGCAGGTTCCGTGCCCACACTGCGAAAGCTGGATTTGCCCGGAGCGCGAACACTTGCATGGATGGCAAGACGCAGCGACCGAGGACCAGGCAGCTAATGAGGCGTTTTGGTGCTGCCCTGCATGCGGCGAGGAGATCACGGAAGACGAACGCAAGGTAGCCAATGCGGATTTGCGACTGGTCCACGCCGGCCAATCGGTAGATCGGCGCGGCAACGTTGTTGGCGAGAAGCCTAAGGTAAGTACGCTATGGTTTCGATCCAATCAATTCAACAACCTGTTGCTGCCGGCCGGAGATGCCGCGATTGACGAATGGGCCGCGATGCAAATCGAGGAGAATTCGCCGGAGCGTGAGAACGCGGAAATGGAGCTGTGTCAGTTTGTGCATGCGATGCCGTATCGGCCGAAACTGTTCGAGCTTCAACCGTTGACGCATTCTGACATTTGCGACCGAGGAATAAATCTTAGTCGTCGTGTTGTACCACCCGAAACGCAGTGGCTTTCTCGTGGTGTGGACTGTGGCCAGCGGCAGCTCCATATCGTTACGCGAGCGTGGTGCGAAAAGGATCGCGTACCGTCGTCGCGCGCTATCGATATGTTTACGATTCCGGTGAAGAGTGAAGAACGAGGCGTTCGGCAAGCGCTGTTCGACGCGCTGTGCGAATTGCGAGATACGTCGGCTCTCAACGAGTATCGCGCGCCGGACGGAAAGCCCCATATTGTGAATTTCAGCTTGGTGGATGCTGGCTGGCTCGAAGACGTCGTGTGGGCTTTCATGATCGACAGCCACCAGAAAGGCATCAAGGGCTGGATGCCAGTGCTCGGCCGTGGCCAATCCGCGCCTCCCGGCAGCGGTGCTTACTCGCACCCTACGCCCGATAAGCTGACTGAAAAATCACGCCTGCAATGGATCGGGGAGCAGTGCTATATCAGCAAATCCAAGCATGTTGGTTTGTCATTCTGCACCGAAAATTCGGACGTATGGAAGTCGTTTGTTCATGACGGCTACA
>CAZGMU010000683.1:0-1987 GCA_964526975.1 uncultured Planctomycetaceae bacterium | reverse complement strand
CACGGTGGTTCTGACTACGAAAACTTGATCGTTGTTCGACCGATGTGCTTGCCGCCAAAGTCTTGCAGCTTGTGCAAAATTGCTTGCCCCGGTGCGTGCCAGGGTGTATCTGTTGTGGAGCCGTTTGCATCGCCACTGACGGCCCCCGCCCGGCCTGATCCTCTCCCCGAGGCCGGCCCCCCCTCCCTCCTGTTTTCTCCGAAAGGCCTGACATGAAGTTCGTCAGACTGAGTCTCTGGTTCTTGATGGTGCCGGCCTGTGTGCTGGCCCTCGTGGTGGCAGGTTCGCAGTTGCGGGCCGTCGCCGACGACGAAAGTGGCAAAAAGGACGACAAGCCCGCGGCGCCGGTCGAAGAGCCTGCGGCCGACGTTGCCGCCGATACATTTGCCTTGCCGGCCGACGCCAACGAAACGCAGTTGATCGAGTTCATCGAGCAGCTCGCCAAGCAGCGGCCCACGGGCGCGACGCGCGAGGAGATGATCGATAACTTCAAGAAGACTCAAGAGGCCGTGCTTGCGGCGGCCAATAAGATACTCGCCGGGAAGCCGGACGAGGAAACTCGCGTCAAGGCCATACAGTACAAGTTGCAGGCGCTGGACAACCTGACTCGCATTGGCGACGAAGCTGCCATTGCCGAAATGTCGAAGTTCGCCGCGTCGCTAGCCGATGACAAGTCGCCCGAGCTCGCCAATCTGGGCAAGTTATTCGTGCTGAAGTCGAGGATCGAAACGATTCCGGCCACGGGCACAGACGAGCAGATCCAAGAGCTTCTGGCCGAAGTGAACGAGATGGTCAAGTCCGCGAAGGCCGACCGTCAGTCGTTCATGTTGGCTTACGGTCTGGCTCAACAGTTGGAAATGAATGGCAAGACCGATCACGCGGTCGCCGCTTACGAGTCGCTGGCGAAATTGCTGGCCGACAGCGATGACCCTGAAGTTCGTTCGTACGCGACGAAGCTCGCGGGGAGCGCTCGCCGTATCGGCCTCCTGGGCAAGCCGATCGAGTTGAGCGGTACGCTCGTGGATGGCAAGCCGTTCGATTGGAGCACGTACGCCGGTAAGGTGGTGCTGGTCGACTTCTGGGCCACGTGGTGCGGCCCGTGCCGAGCCGAGTTGCCGAACGTGAAGGAGAACTACGAGCGCTTCCACGACAAGGGTTTTGAAGTGGTCGGCATCAGCCTCGACGACGCCGGTCCCGAGGGGAAAGCGAAGCTCGAGAGCTTCCTTGCTGACAATCAAATCCCCTGGGCGAATATTTACAGCTCCGACGAGAAGGCCGGCGGTTGGGAAAACCCGATCGCGACCCATTACGGCATCATGGGAATTCCGGCCACGATGCTGGTGGATCGCGAGGGCAAAGTCGTCTCGTTGAGCGCTCGCGGCGAAGCGTTGACCGAGCAGCTCGAAAAGCTGCTGGGAGACGAGCCGACGAAGATCTCGGATACGAAGAAGTAATGGTCGTTGGCCGGGACGTGTAGCGCAACCGTCTCGGCCGCGTCTGGAAGTTGTGTTTTTCATCGAGCAGACCCTGGCACGTGACGCAGCGTGCTGGGGTCTTTTTCATTGGTAGCGGCATTTTTTGGCGGCCGACAGCTGGTAGGTTTTGCCGCGGGCAAGGCCGACGTGTTAGGCTGGAGTGTGTACAGATATCGATAAGGGGCGCGTGTTCCTGGGATGCGAGTTTTCGATTCATGATCAGACGAGCGGTACATGGACGGAAGATTTGGCTAGCGCTGGGCATTATGGTGGCGCTAGCGTTCTCGGTCACGATCGGTCGGCCGTTAGAGGCCGAGGAGGACTCCGTGCCGGCTGCTGCGGAGGTCTCTGCCGTGGCGGCGGATGACAATCCCTACCTGGCGGGTGAAGATCTCTCGCCCGAGCAGCTTGCCAGGTATCTGGAGAAAATGATGCTGAAGCCGGAGTCGATTCGGCTGCGGCCTGGTTTCTCGGAGGCAATGCTCGAGGCAGCAGACCGATTGCTCGAAGGC
>CAZGMU010000682.1:0-1992 GCA_964526975.1 uncultured Planctomycetaceae bacterium | reverse complement strand
GCTGCGTCGGGCATTACCTACGACGGCTTCAGCGGAAAAGGCTCGCAGGCGATTCTCGATCACTGCAGCGTGAGTTGGGGAGTCGACGAAGTCTTGTCGCTCAACAAAGTGCAGAACTGCACCATCCAATGGTGCATGGCTACCGAGAGCCTCTATAACTCCATCCACAAAAAGGGCAAGCACGGATACGGCGGCCTTTGGGGCGGCCCGGGCGGCTCCTGGCACCACAACATTCTGGCCCACCACTCTAGTCGCAATCCACGAGCGTCTGGCAACGTCGATTCCGGCTTGATGGATTACCGCAACAACGTGGTCTACAACTGGGGCTTCCAAAGCGCCTACGGCGGCGAACTCTGGCCCAGGAACTGGATCAACAATTACTACAAAGCTGGTCCAGCGACCAATCGCGAGGTCAAGCGTCGCATCTTCATACAAGCAAATTCTCACGGCCGCATGTACGCCGATGGCAATTTTGTGGCGGGCTTCCCCGAGATCAGCAAAGACAACTGGGCCGGCGGCATCGACTTCACTCCCGATGGAGATGCCACCGAGGCCACGCTCCGCGTGAAGCAGCCTTATGTCGTTGCCCCGGTGCGGACCCAGAACGCTGAAGAAGCATTTGAACTCGTGTTGAAGAACGCGGGCGCTTCGCTATCGAGGGACTCGGTCGATGCGCGCATCGTGAATGAAATTCGCACCGGCACGGCGAAATTTGGCAAGAGCTACCGTGGCGGTGGGAACGGCATCATTGACTCACCCGAGGACGTTGGCGGTTGGCCGGAACTTAAGTCCAAACCCGCGCCGACCGATACAGACGGCGACGGCATGCCAGACGATTGGGAGAAGGCCCACGGCCTCGACCCCGCGAAGGCCGACGACGGCTCCTTGGATCGTGACCGCGATGGTTGCACCAACATCGAAGAGTACATCAATTCGTTAGCACCCCCTGTCTATTCAATGTAGCGAGCGTCATTTACCTGACCTTCAGCAGAAGTTAACCGTCTTGCAGTACAACCTACGGCCAGACGGCAAGTTAAACGCGAGATACTGATCAGTGGCCTCAGTTGACCAAAAAATCGGTGTTCGAACACGGCACGTGCATCGCCCGACCGATGCGCGCGTCAATCGCGTCGAGTTGTACTTTCTACCGGTTGCCACGCGCATTCCGCTCAAGTTTGGCAGCGAAACGTTGACGACCGTTACGTGCGCACGCGTCCGCATGCAGGTAATTGACCGCCACGGTCGAACGGCCGAAGGCTGGGGCGAAACACCGCTCAGCGCTCAGTGGGCCTGGCCCAGCTCGGTGTCGTTGGTGGAACGACAGCAGGCGATGATGGAGTTCTGTCGGCAGCTGGCCGAGGCCTGGATGCAATACGAGAGCTGGGGCCACCCGATCGAAACCGGCAACGCATTTCAACGTGATATCCTCGATCCGCTAACCGAGGAGTTTAACGAAGCCCGCCACCCGGCCGCGCCATTGCCGCATTTGGCCGCGCTCGTGTGCTGCTCGGCATTTGATATCGCACTGCACGATGCGTACGGCGCCTTGCACAATGTGCCTGTCTATAAGACCTACAACTCGCAGTACATGAGCTACGACCTGGCGGACTTCATCGCGCCGGCAGCCGGCGCGCAGGTCAATTTCCGCGGCCAGTATCCGGCGGACTACCTGACCGCCGAGCCGGCTCAGAGCCTGCCCGTGTGGCATCTGGTCGGTGGACTCGATCCGATCGATGTGAGCGAAGTTACCGACGGCCAACCACGCGACGAGTACCCCGTGGTACTTCACGATTGGATCAAACGCGACGGTTTGTATTGCCTGAAGATCAAGCTTCGCGGCGATAACGCAGCTTGGGACTATGACCGGCTGGTGCGCGTTGGAAAAATTGCCCTGGCGAGCGGCGTCACGTCACTGTCGGCCGACTTCAATTGCACTGTGCGCGAGCCGGCTTACGTGAATGAAATCCTGGATCGCCTCGCGCAGGATGAGCC
>CAZGMU010000681.1:607-1993 GCA_964526975.1 uncultured Planctomycetaceae bacterium | reverse complement strand
CCACCGGCTCGGTGCACAGCATCCGCCCCATGTTGTTGTTCGTCACGCTGGAGGGGCCGCCGTTTTTCAGAACGGCTCGTGGTCACAATCGCTGCCGGATGCTGCAATCTTCGATGATGCATTTGTCTCAGCGAATGTATGTTCGGGTATCGAAGTGCAAACAGCCCACCGTCAAAAACTGCATGAGCTGATCCTTGGTGCACAGGGAGTTGCACTCAGCGGGGCACTTCAGGGGCATGTCGCCCGTATTGAAGAACACAACACGGCGCTACGCCAGTTGGCCGAAGCAATACCTGGGGGAGCGCTAGGACCCTACAAGGTTGACGCGTTTTGCGATCTCGAATCGGATGCGGACATCGACCGGAAAATCCAGGAAGCGGAGAGACGGCTGGCAGCCGCGAGGTCGGCCGATGCGATACGGCAAAGACCCGGATTTCTACCGCTTAACCTCCCAGATTTCGACATAGATGAGATTGATGGTGTCCTCACCCGCACTCTTGCCGATCTTGAAGCCGCTGCCGCCGAGCGTGTGCGGAGCCACATCGCCAAACTGGGTCGCGGCGGTGAAAACTGGATATCCGAGGGCATGGCACTCATCTCGCCTGCCTCGGAGGGGAACGATGGAGAAATTTGCCCGTTCTGCGCGCAAGGCCTCGCGGGCTCCGACTTAATTGCCCACTACCGTGCATATTTCAGCCAAGCATATGAAGATCTAAAAGCTGCCATACGGCAGACCGGGATCGGGGTACGCGATACTCATGCCGGTGACATACCTTCCGCCTTCGAGCGCGACGTTCGCACGGCCGCGCAGGCTCATGAGTTCTGGAAAGACTTCGCGGAGCTGCCGGCGATCGACCTCGATACTGCGGCCGTAGCCCGGCAATGGAACTCCGCACGTGAGTTCGTCCTGCAACAGCTTCGCGCAAAGGCCGCTTCGCCATTGGAAGCGATGGCGCTAACACAGGAGACAAGACTATCGATCCAAGACTATCGCGCGCGTGTAGCCGAAGTGACGGCACTTTCCGAGCGCCTAGTTGGTACTAATGCCCGGCTGGAAGTCGTTAAAGAGCAAGCTGCCGCAGATGACCTTTCCGCTTTGCGCACCGACCTAGCCAAACTGAATGCGCAGAAAGCGCGATACGAGCCGGAAGTCTTGCCTCACTGCGCGAACTACATAGCAGAGAAGGCAGCTAAAACGGCAACGGAGGCGCTTCGAACACAGGCCCGTTCGGACCTTGACCAATATCGCCAGCAGATTTTTCCTGTGTTTGAGGCAGCAATCAATGACTATCTGCGCCGCTTTGGCGCATCGTTTCGCCTTGGGGAAGTGCAGTCGGTCAACAATAGATCAGGGTCGTCAGCATCGTACGTCGTTGTGATAAACCA
>CAZGMU010000681.1:324-597 GCA_964526975.1 uncultured Planctomycetaceae bacterium | reverse complement strand
CGTGGATGTCGCAGCTGATGCTGGCCCATCCTTCAGAAATACCCTTAGCGCAGGAGATCGAAATACACTCGCCCTCGCTTTCTTTTTCGCATCGCTTGAACAAGACCCGAATCTGGCAAACAAGATAGTCGTAATCGACGATCCAATGACAAGCCTTGACGATCATCGCACGCTGCGAACCCGCGAGGAAATCATGGCGTTGGCCGCAAAGGTTCGTCAGGTAATCGTACTCTCACACTCCAAGCCATTCTTGTGCAGCCTTTGGGAGCAGGC
>CAZGMU010000681.1:0-314 GCA_964526975.1 uncultured Planctomycetaceae bacterium | reverse complement strand
CTTCAGTTGCCCTGAGAATCAACAGGGCGGCAGTCGGATCAGAAATTACGGTCTGGGATGTACGTAGCGACAGCATTTCTGAGCACGACAAGCGGCATGAGCTTGTCAGAGCCTATATGCAGGTTGCCAATCCCGCTAGGGAACGGGAGGTCGCGCAGGCTTTAAGGCCGATACTAGAGTCATTTATGCGTGTAGCTTACCCCGAGCACTTTCCGCCGGGAACGCTCCTTGGGCCTTTCATTGGGCTATGCGACCAACGCGTCGGTGGGCCGGGAGAAATACTCTCCGCAGCTGATATCACCCGAACTCAGATT
>CAZGMU010000680.1:370-1998 GCA_964526975.1 uncultured Planctomycetaceae bacterium | reverse complement strand
ATCGTTGTCGAGCAAGTATCGGTCCAATGGCACGTTGGCCGCTGCAGCCTCTCTTGGCGGAAAGCCCTCGTGATTGCTATGTGCGCGCATCAAGCTTCCTAAAGTGGGATACGCCAACCCGCTCAGAAAGTTGAGATGTAGGCATCGCGTTCCCGCTTCATTACCGAACTTGTTCTTCTTTGCATAAAAGGGTGCTGAATACCAGAACTCTTCGCTCCAAACGGGCTTGCCGCGGCTTTCGCTAGCCCACTTCCGTGCTTTGACCGGCAAATTTGCGCCATCGTTCTCGTGCTGGCCATCCTGGTAGTCGAGATAGTCGATATGCGGCGAATCGATGGTCTTTAGATCAGCGCTATTGTGATGACTGCCGATCAAATGGCGATACGGATCTGCTTTCTTAACGAGTTCCGCCTTGTGCCGCACCTCATCATCCCATTTCACATGCCATGGCGGATTGGTCTCATTCACCTCGCCATACATCAACCAACGCACATTAAAAGCTGCGTATCGCGAAACAATGTACTTGAAGTACCGATCCTCGCGATCTCGATTTTGAAAGCGCACCCACCACAGCTGGCTGTCCAGCGGAAACCCACCGAGCCCAAGCCCCATCACGATTCCCTTACTATTCGCATACGCTACCCAACGGTCCAGCCGCCGAAAAAAGTCAACATTGAGTTGATCGCTGGCAGGATCGTAGTTACGAAACGGCGAGACACCAGCACGCGTGTACCGTCCGAGCCAAACCATCCCCAAGAATGAGTTCAGCCCCCTGCTGTGCAGTGCATCGACCCAAGCTTGCCACTCCTCGTCGTAGAATTCTTCCGTAAACGAGAATTGACTATCTCCCACCGGTATGAACTGAGATTCATCGGAAAGCTGGAATGTGCGATTCGACGTTTCTAAAAAGCCACGACGCAACATATTCGCGGCAATTTCTTCATCGGTCGCAGCTCTTGCGGTCAGCTCTCCTGTCTTACCAGCCAAGCCTGGATCGGATGATGCCGTTTCGAATCGCCAGGTTCCAGGAGCTGTGGGCGCGAATCGGATTCGCCACGAATCGCCGCCGTCCCAGAAGCCAGCCATCACAAGTTTCTGCTTGGGCCCTCGGTCAACTAATCGAGTGAACGTGCATGTTACCTCTGGGCCATCTATGTACGGATTCTTGCCTGGTGTGCGGGCGTGCAACTCGATTTCGGCTGGACTATAAATTGGGATCTCTCTCGGTAGCCGATAGGTTCCACTCGCATCCGGCACCATTGCAGGAATTGCCAAAGACGGAATTGTGTTTACAACCGGCTCCACTGGGAGATATCGCTCGAAGTCTTCTGCAAAGATGAGATTCCCCTCGCCATCTCGAACGATTATGTCGTCAACGATGGCCGACTCGGCCGTCCCAGGACCGTAAGCCAAGAGCAAATCAATTCGGTCGACGTATGGCGTCTTGTCGTGGAACGGGTACTCCTTTCCACCAACATCGTTGACCCAAGCTTTGACGGTCTGTTTCCTTGTATTGCACTCAATGCGGATCCGATTTGGCTGCCTGGCTTCGAATGCCGCTACTTCACGAAAGGTATTCTTGTCGTCATAGTGCTCGCACAGCCCTGCCTTCTTGCCGAATCGCAAGT
>CAZGMU010000680.1:0-360 GCA_964526975.1 uncultured Planctomycetaceae bacterium | reverse complement strand
GCTGCGCGGGCGCCACCGCGAAGAGCAACTCCGAGGTTTCGCGAATCGTTGGAAGGCTGCATTGTGAGTTCGACAACAATTCGGTCGCCTCGCAACGGACCAAAGGCACGCTGGGCCGACGTGTTACCTCGTGGATCGGAACCCTGCATCGTGAAGCGAGCGGCCCGCTGCGATCCGGTGAGACCCGGCCTAATAACCTGCGGAATACCTGTCGCGTCCTTATCCTTTCGTTCGCTCGGCATCCATTGCCCCAAACCATGAAGATGCCCCAAAGCTTCAGGTGCATTCACGGTCGGCGAGCTTGTTTCCGCGTAAGCGGAGATGTTGGCGTACAGCATGCCGCAAAGAATAGCGTAACAG
>CAZGMU010000679.1:1269-2003 GCA_964526975.1 uncultured Planctomycetaceae bacterium | reverse complement strand
GTGATTCAGAATGGCACGGCGTATGTACAGGCGGGGGCCGGCATCGTGGCCGATAGCGTGCCCGAGAAAGAATACGAGGAGACGCTTAACAAGGCCCGGGGGCTGCTCAAGGCTATTGAAATTACACAGCAGCGAAGTACAGCCGGTTGATGCCCGTCACCTGATGGTAAATAGCGTGAAACGAAATATAATCTGTCTATGGCTACTGTCGTGCAAACAACGGCTGAATTAATGCAGATTGCTCCACTGCATCGATTTACATCCGCCGACTATTTGGAGATGATCGCAAAGGGCGTCCTCGGCCCCGACGACCATGTCGAGCTTATTGGAGGCGTAATTTTAGAAATGTCTCCTGCCGGAAGCCCTCATCATCATTCTCTGATGCAATTCCTTCGGTTATTCGCTCCGCTTCTTTCGAAGTTCGAGATCGCGATTCAGGGAACACTGACTGTATCGGAAGGGCACGTTTACGATCCTGACGTGATGCTGTTGCGACAACGGCCAGGCGGCTACAAAGCACAACTACCGACTGCTTCCGACGTGCAACTAATTGTCGAAGCTGCCGCCACTTCCTTGTCTCGAGATCAGAAGGTCAAGCTTCCGGTCTACGCAGCGGCAGGAATTCCAGAATATTGGATCGCCGATCTCGACCGCGAACAGCTTTTGATCTATCGCGATCCTGCAGGCACGCAATATCGCACGTGCGAAATCTTGCAGGGTGATGACACGGTCTC
>CAZGMU010000679.1:0-1259 GCA_964526975.1 uncultured Planctomycetaceae bacterium | reverse complement strand
GCTCTGCCCGCCCATCAGGCGCGCCAATTCCGCTCCAGCGGCGGCTTCACCAGCGAGAAACCAGCGTTCGGCTTGCGCGATGGGATTGCCGGGGTCCGTGCGCTCGATGGCTTCCAGTTGCTCCAGGGCGGACGCACGGTCTCCCCGCTCGCGGCACCCGAGCTGTCTTTTGCCGCTCGGCGGGCATTTGATTGAGCAAAGCAGCGCACTGCTTTCTTGCACCTGGCAGCGACGGTAGAATAAGTGAAGAATCGTCGTCGATGGCTTCAGACGGTCCATGTCGTATTGCGTGCTCTATGGCCGATCATTCGCTCGCCGGACATTTTTTGGTGGCTTCGCGGTATCTGCGCGATCCGAATTTCGTGCAGTCGGTCGTGCTCATGATTCACCACGATCGCGAAGGGGCGATGGGAGTGGTGATTAATCGGCCTTCGGATAAGTCGGTCCGCGAAGTTTGGGAAATTATCGGCAACGATCCCTGCGATCGAGACGACTTGATTTTCGTGGGTGGCCCGGTGCCGGGGCCATTGGTGGCGCTGCACAATGTGGAAGCATTTTCCACTCATGAAGTGCTGCCAGGACTGTTTGTGTCGACTCATCGAGACGCACTCGATTTGATTGTGCGGAAGCGCGATATTCCGCTTCGTCTTTGCAGTGGAAATGCCGGTTGGAGCAGCGGGCAACTGGAAGGCGAGCTGGAAACGGGCGGGTGGCTTTCGACGCGGGCGACGTTCGAGGATGTATTCGCCGAGCCCGAGACGATCTGGAAAACCGTGACGCAACGGATCGGGCTTGAGATCATGGCTCCGGAAATTGATCAGGAGCATCTGCCGCCCGACCCCTCTTTGAATTGAACTGGGTTGCCGCGATTTGCGCCGAGTGCGTTTCTGTTTTTTGGGTGCAGGCAACGGGAATTGGTAGGAGATGCGGCGTTGCCGCCGCCGCCAATCTCAAGGGCGGCCTACGCGGCCGAGCAATATCATCCTTCGGGCTTTGCCCAGAAAATCGCGCTAAGCCGCAAGCGATTGGATGACGGTTCTCTGATGACAGGTCTATCTTGTGGCTTGACGTAAATTTCTGGGCAAAGCCCATCCTTCGTGCGTCCCTGCGGCTCTGCTCGATTGTATTAAACGGCACATCTTTCCAACCCACGCTCAAAATTTTGACTAATCAAAAACTCGGCCGAGCTTTATTCCCACCCAGATGACTACGAATGGACGAGAAAAACAAGTAACCGTCCTTATATATATTTTCATACT
>CAZGMU010000678.1:0-2007 GCA_964526975.1 uncultured Planctomycetaceae bacterium | reverse complement strand
TCGGCGCGGACGGCGCGCCGCAGGTGATCTATCTCCAGTCCGTGCTCGACGGGAAGGCGCCCGCCAATCGCGTCACCGTAAGCGGGACCGTCGATCTTACGACTTTGCTCTTGAGTGAAACGAACCCGGGATTGGGCGTGTTCGGCGCTTTGCTTCCAGGACAAACGGCCTACTTCCGGTGGCAGATTTCCAACGCCAATCTGAACGACGGCAACCGCTCGGCACTTGCGATCGACAACCTGACACTGATGCCCCTCGCAGTAGGCGCGGCCACGGCACCTGCTGAGATGCTAGATGCTGGCAGCAAAAGTGCGATGATCGAAGCTCCGTTGGAATATGCCGACATGCCTTCCACGATAAATGAATACTGGGACGCGGCGCTGCCGCTCGAAGAATTGTCGGCCGCGTCGCAGGCGGAACTCGATCGCGGTGCGGCTTTCGATATGGCCAGAGATCTCGCCATCGAGGCCTTGGTGAAGACGCCGCAATCTCGCGTCGCCTATTCAGCAAGTAAACTGCTGGTCCGGCCCAATCATTTTGTAATGCCTTCTCGAGGAAACCTGCTCTTAGCGGCAACCAATCACCAGGCTCCAGAAAAAACGGGTCAGACCTACTCTGTAGAAAACTATGATTCTGAGAATCATGATGTTGTGGGTGAGGACTCGCAACGTGATTTCGCGATTTTGCGACCAGTAGGTTCTGGCGCGAAGCGCGGAGCCTAGCAAACGTTTGAGCATGCTGTTGACGGTTTCTATTTGCCACCGCTGACCATACTTGTGGCGATTGAAACGCGTGGCCATCAGCCGTCGCCAGCGACCACGGGGCAATTGATCCGTAGGCCGTCCGCGGATCGGCGGAATCAGTGTTCGCAGTCCATACTCCTCGCGGGCCCGGCAATGGGAACGTTCGCTGTCGAACCCCGCATCCGCCAAGAGCGTTTCCACGCCGATGCGGCCGGTTGTCTGCAGCAATGCCGGGCGAAAAACTTCATTTCGGAACCAGGCCCTCGGCCTGCCACCACGGCCAGAACAAAATGACTGGCACAGTCACAGACGATGCCCGCGTACGGATAGCGTGTGTACGTGGTCGTTTGAAACCGATTTTTCTCGCCCTTTTCGCGACGCTTCACGAAGTAGGCGCTGATGTGACGCGTTTCGAATCCGGTGCCGTCCAAGGCGGCCAATTTGACGCGTCTGGCAACTACTTTTCGGCGCACAGCCTCATGGACGGTTTCACTCAGTAATCGCTACGCACGGTTGGACCGCAATAGTCGCCGAGCTGCCTTTTGAAACGTGGTGAAGTGAGGCACCTCGATTAAGCCGATCGCTTGAGTCAGGGCCGGCGCATCTTCCAGGAGTGCGGACAGCTTTCGATAGTCCAAGCTCAAGAATCCCTTCAGCACCAAGCAGGCGAACAACTGCGGTTGAGTGAACTTCTTGGGACTGCATCGGTGCATGTAGGGCCGCAACTGCTCGCAACCAACGAAATACGCGGCTTGTAACACGGCCTTGGGTGATTTACTGCTAACGCCCACGAACTACAATACGCTAACAACACACTCGATTGTTTAGCTAGCATTCGCGGGTTTTCTACAGAGCAGTTTTGACCAGTTCCCGCTTTCCGTTCCCTTTCTGGAAAGTGATGATTTCGGAGTTCGATGGCTAGTGCTCTGTCACACCCTGATTTTCGGGTAGAGGGACTTGAGTTTACCGCGGGCGTCTTTGACTTTCATCTGCCAGTCGACGCCGCGCTGCGTGGCATTGACGTCGTTAGACCAGGCGGCGATTTCCGACTGCAACGTCGCCAGGGTGCCGAACCGGCGGCCCGAGACGCACTGCCTGGTCAGTGAGCTCAGCTCGTTCTCGGCAATATTCAGCCAACTGCCGTGCTTCGGCGTGTGGCAGAAGCGCAGGCGGCGGACCATGGCCCGGGCCCGCGCCGGCCGAAACGCCTCGTAGAACGCGCCGATCGTGTGTGTGTTCAGGTTGTCGCACACCAAGGTCACGG
>CAZGMU010000677.1:0-2016 GCA_964526975.1 uncultured Planctomycetaceae bacterium | reverse complement strand
CTGCAGAAGTTGCTTTTGAGTCATCCCTTGGCATACTTGGCGACTTGGCGGTTCAATTCGTTAGAAGCATTTAGTCGTTTCTCTTGATTCATGGAGATTGGCGAAGGTCGGTGTTTCTGCTCTCCTGAATTTCTTCTCCGTGTCCTCTGTGCCTCCGTGGTTATTCCATATACCGCACATGTGCTTTGCTAAGTCACCCGAGCACGCCCCACGCCTGCTGCAATTCACCCAGGCGATGGTACGCCAACTTCGGCGAGAGATCGGCATGCAGCAATCCGCCATGAGGCCAAAAATGGCCTGGCCGATCGGTCAGATCCCACCAGCCGATCGCCTCGAATTCGGGCTTGCTGTAAAGCAGCGTATAAATCGCCTCGAGCCAATCGGCTTGCGTCTCCTCGCTCCATGGGCCATGCCAGCCCGGCGCCGTCGTATTCGGTCGCATACTATTGGGATCGGGACCATCGACCGAGGCAGTCGCAATCTCCGTGATATGGATCGGTTTCTTGAACACCTTGAACCGATCTAGCATCCGCTCGATTTCGAGCACATCCACTTGCGGATAATAAAGTTGTAGCCCCAGCACTTCGAACTTCACGCCCGAGCGCAGGCAATCATCGATATATCGATACGGCGACCAGCGCCGCGAGCCATCTGCGTTCGCCGTCCGCGCGTACTCGGCCCACAAGCAGCAGTTATTGATCTGCCGCTGCACAGTCGGCGAACCCTCTCGAGCCGCGCGACAAACGGCTCGCGTGATCTCCAGAATCTGCTCGTGCGACAACTTCCACAGATTCGCTTTGTCGTGCGCTTCGTTGATAATCTCGGCGTATTTCAACTTGCCCGCGTAGCGTTTCATGGTTTGCTTTACCACGCGCACATACTCGGGCAAGATCTTTTCATACGGCCAGGTGCGAATCCATTCCGGCGTCGCTCCACGGATCATGTAACAATAACCAAACCCCTTGGGCGTGATGCCGCGATCGAGGCACCATTGAATCGCGCCGTCGCTGCGAGCATGGTTGATCCGCTGATCGACAGGCTGCTCGTTTCCCCAGGTGTACCAGCTCGTGGTCGCGAAATTGAACCGCTCGCGCACCGCTTGCTCGAATTGCGGACCCAAGTGATCGTAACCAGCGATCATTCCTCCAAAGAAAAAATCCTTTCGGGGTCTTTTCAATCGGGCGATCCGATGGCGTGCCCGTGCCAGCGAGAGCTGCTCCCCCGCATGCAACCCAGCAGCCAAGGCCGCGTAGGCGCTGCGCACATCGGTCACCGGCTGCGCCGCCTCTTGGAGGTACTTGTCTGTCTGTGGTTCGATTGCGACCGCTTCGCGTTTGGCCAAGTCATAGGCCTCGCGCACACGTCGCAGGCGAGTGGCCGCCGCATCGACCACGAACGTAATGTTGCCCGGCTTCGCATATCCCTTGCCATCGTTGTCGGCCCAACAATAGACTTCGCCGAATCCCGGCACGTTGAGCCGCAACGAAAGCTGAATCGGCTCCTTGGCGAGCGTCACGCGCGCCCGGCCCGCTGCGTGGGCAACGCGCTGCGGCAACGGATCGTTCGCGAGATCGCGCGCGCAGAGTTTCGTCGCCACCTCTTTCACCAGCGGCGAACCGTCTGGATTCGTCATCACGACGCGAAGCTGCGGCTCGTCACTGCTGGTCTTAGACTTCGACTTACTAGCGGGCTCCGCGCCCTGCAGCGAGCCGGGAAGCCCTAACGCGGCAGCCGCCGAGGCGGTCAAAAATTTACGACGATCCATGGAACACACCTATTTTAGACCACGTGAAAAAAGCGAGAACCCGAGTATCGGGTGCGATGGCCACGGCTTGGAGTGGCCACGTTCCGTCGAAGGCTACCCTTCATTTACGCAGCGGCGTAGCGAGTCGTCTACAAAAAAGAAAAAGCCCTTCGGGCTGGCCGAAGGGCTTTTTGCATCAACTGGGCCCGACTGGAGTTGAACCAGCACGCCCTTGCGGGCACAAGGCCCTCAACCTTGCGCGTCTGCCAATT
>CAZGMU010000676.1:0-2017 GCA_964526975.1 uncultured Planctomycetaceae bacterium | reverse complement strand
ATACCGGCCTTGGCTGGGTGATAGCTGCCTCCAGAAGTGTTTGCGACACGCCCCTTTGCCGGCTCCTTCGCGCCTGTCGCTACCGGCTTCATCGTGGAAAAGACCGGAGAGTACACAAACGCGCTGATCCTTGCTGCGGCGCTGGCGGTGCTTTCTGCGATCGCATACCTGACGCTCGTCCGAGCTCCGATCACCACTCAATCTTCAGCTGTTGGAGTATCCGCATGATTTTTCGAGAAGGCCTGTTCGCCGAAAAAACGGCACTTGTAACGGGGGCGTCGACAGGAATTGGTGCCGAAGTAGCCAATCTTCTCGCAACGCTCGGCGCCAAGGTCACTGCGGTCGGTTTGGGTGACGCATCTGTTGCCAGCAATGTTCGTTACAGCGAACTCGATGTCAGTGATGAGCCAGGCTGCCGCGATTTTTTCGCAAGCATACCAACTCTGGACATCGTCGTTAATTGCGCGGGGATAATCCGGAGAGCTGACGAGTACGACCTCGACGTTTTCCAGAAGGTCCTATCTGTCAACCTGACCGGCACAATGCGCGTGAGCACTCTGGCCCGCGACAAGCTCAAAGATCGTGGGGGCTCGATCGTCAATGTGGCTTCGGTACTCGCCTTTGTCGGTGCTCCACTTGCCCCCGCTTACAGCGCCAGCAAGGGCGGCGTGGTACAGCTGACAAAATCGCTTTCGCACGCTTTCGCCGCAGAGGGTATACGCGTAAACGCGGTCGCTCCGGGTTACGCTAGAACGCCCCTGACGCAGGCTTTGCAAGACAATGACGACAAATCGTCGTCGATCACAGAAAGAACTGCATTGAAGAGATGGGCGGAACCCTCCGAGATCGCTCAGGCGGTGGCTTTTCTCTGCAGCCCAGGAGCTTCCTTCATCACCGGATCTGTCCTCACAGTCGACGGCGGATATCTGGCGATATGATCAAGATAGCGGGAGGCGTGTTGCGCCTCCCGCTACTTTTTTACCCCAATCTTGCCGTACCCATCCCCCCCGGCCATCTCTCGAAAGTGGTCGGGCGTCGTTCCAATCGTTCTTTTGAACATGGCAATAAATGCGGAAGCGTTGCTGTAGCCGAGCGAGGCACTGACACATCCTACGGTCTCTCCGGCAACAAGCATCGGGATCGCCTGCAGAACCCGAAGTCTCTGCCGCCATTCGGCGAATGGAAGGCCCAGATCGGTTAGACAACGTCGGGAGATTGTCCGTTCTGTCGATCCCATAGAAATGGCCAGGTCGGTGAGAGTTCTCGTGTCGGAGGGATCGGCCTTAAGGGTCTCGAGGATCGGTCCGAGAAGGGGATCCGCGCTGTTCGGCAGGTAACTGTCGACGCGACGGGCGGCCGATAACAAATCCAGCATCACCTTCAAGAAGCGATCTTCTTCCGCGACGGTGCCAAATCTCGTGGTTACGCTCCGCAGATGTTCGAACATGGCTGATAGCACTGGCGTAATGCCGAGGGAGGTAACCTGCGACGGTAGAGTTCGACAGCGATGCTGGCTTACGGAAATCACGCAGTGCTTGCCGCGTAACCGCCGCTTCAGCTCGTAGTCTACCCCTGGCGGTATCCACACGGCATGCGTTGGGAGAACCAGCTCATTACGTGAACTGCTCTGAACCTCAAAGATCGCAGAAAACGAGTATAGAAACTGTCCTCGTCCCGTGATGGCAGATCGACCTTCGATATCCTCCACCGGACAATCAGAGGTGCGAAATTCGAGCGGCCTACTGTCGGTCACTGCCCAGATTCCCTCAATTGAAGTGCATCTCCACGCAACGAAAAACTGCCAAGCCACTACCCTTGGGTTGGAAGGCGGCCAAAGGGGGAGACTTTGTCCAGCCAGGCAAGGATTACCTCCGTCAGTTGCTGCGGGGCTTCGAGGGGAATCATGTGGCCGACACCTGAAACGGTGACCAGCTCGGCCGACGCGAGCCCGGCTACCATCTCGAGGGGCGTGTCGCAAACACTTCTGGAGGCAGCTATCACCCAGCCAAGGCCGGTA
>CAZGMU010000675.1:0-2040 GCA_964526975.1 uncultured Planctomycetaceae bacterium | reverse complement strand
TCACGCAGAGGCGCTAAGGCGCAGAGTAAGGAATTGAACCACGAAGGCACGAAGATCACGAAGAAGAAAGAGAATGAGCAGGCCTTTTTTACAGCCACTTCCAAAATTCTTCGTGTCCTTCGTGCCTTTGTGGTTCCATTTACTCTTCTTACCTCTTCCTTTGCGCCTTCGCGCCTTTGCGTGAGATCTTTTTAAGGTTAACGGCGAGAGTGGCATGGGGTTCAGTCTGTGTGAAGCATTCTTTCTCTTGGGTGTGTTGATTTATAGACGATCTCTGCTAGCAAATGTTTTTCGTGGCGATTGCTAGCGCGCCATTCGGGCCGTGAATCTGGGCCGACTCTACGCCCCGGATTCGTACCGTTTAAGCGGATCGTAAGGATGCGCCGATGTTGCATGCATACTCGCCTTGCGCACCCTGGACCGGGGTCGTGGGCGACCGCTCTTAGCTGAAACCTTCTGGCCCGCCCCGCGTTGGGCCACGATTGAACCCGCTCGGCCCACTCTTGATGAACCATCCACTGCGCGACAACCGTCGATGCCCATGCGCCGCTCGTGCGCGCATGAAACTGATCGCCCTTGCCGCATGTCTTACGCTCGTTGGAGCCGACTTCGCACCCGCACACGAAGTCTCCAGTGAGCGTATGACACCGATCGTGCTCGCGGTCCGCAAGGCCCGCGTTTCGGTCGTTAGCATCAAGGGCCAGAAAACCATCACCGAGCCCGAATCGGGCCGCACCGCCGATGCCACGGAGACGCCACGCCAGGTCAACGGCATGGGCACCGGCACGATTATCGACGAGCGGGGCTACATCCTGACCAACTACCACGTCGTGTCCGACGTGCGCAAGATCGAAGTGACGCTCGACGACGGCCGCGGACTGGTGGCCGACCTGGTCGCCTACGACGCGGCCGCCGATCTGGCGGTCATCAAGGTTCCCGCCTCCAAACCACTCACCACGATCCGCCTGGGCACCTCGTCCGACCTGATGGTGGGCGAATCGGTCATCGCGCTTGGCAACGCCTACGGCTACGAGCAAACCGTCACCCGCGGCGTGATCAGCGCGCTTGGCCGCGATGTGCAGGTCAGCGAAACGCAATCGTACGATCGCTTGATCCAAACCGACGCCAGCATCAACCCCGGCAACTCGGGCGGCCCGCTGCTCAACATCGACGGCGAAATGATCGGCGTGAACGTGGCCGTGCGGCAGGGCGCTCAGGGCATCGGCTTCGCGATCCCGATCGACGATGCACTGAACGTTGCCTCGCGATTGCTGAATGTCCAGCGGTTGCGAAACAGATGGCACGGAATCATCTCCGAGCCGGAAGATGGACCAACCGGGCGACTCCGTGTTACCAAAATCGAAGCGTCGAGCCCTGCCCAACGGCTTGGCCTGCAAGCTGGCGATGAAATCCTCCGCGTCGGTTCGCAGCAGGTTTCTTGGCCGCTCGATCTGGAGCGAGCCTTGTTGGATCGCGGCGCCGGCGAAGCAGTGACTTTGCAAATTCGTCGCGGCTCGCAAGATCTGACGCTCGATCTCGCACTGGCCGAATCGCAGCTCCGGGCCGTTGGCGCGCCACCAACTTCGGATGGTGATGCCTCGCGTGTCTGGGAAGTATTGGGTCTGAATCTCTCGCCCGAGCCGAAGCAAACATTCGAGCGCCGTAGCACCCGTTATCGCGGCGGAATGCACGTCGACGGCGTTCGCCCGAATAGCCCCGCCGCCCAGGAAGGCATTCAACCCGGCGATATTCTCGTCGGCATGCACAAATGGGAAACGGCTTCGCAGCAAGACGTTCAATACATCATCTCGCGTCCCAACCTGACCGAGGTGGGAAAGCTGAAGTTCTACGTCCTCCGCGGCCAGAAGACGCTCTGGGGCGACCTCAACATCGCCGCCAAGACAGACCGCGCCGATTCCAATGCCATCCGGCGTTAACGCACTTATATAGCCGACCCATTCTGGGCCGATAACTTCAGCCTTTCCTAAGAAGCTATTTCAAAACCTGTTGATGATTGCTAGTATCCCGCCTTCTGGTACC
>CAZGMU010000674.1:0-2044 GCA_964526975.1 uncultured Planctomycetaceae bacterium | reverse complement strand
GCCCGATAAGTGGACGGAAGGACCGAACGTGACCAAACTCGACGACCTGGATCGCCCCGTTCGATGCGCCGCGGGCTTGTATCCCGTTTCGGAGACGCAACAACCGTTGTCGCGATCGCGGCGTGCGGCCTAGTTCCACTTTCACGAGCGGCAATCTGTATGCCGTTACACATCGACCCAGGAACCTTATGCGAATCGCGTTTTTCTCAACGATGTGTGGCTTGCCTTGGGGCGGTAGCGAGGAACTGTGGAGCAGGGCAGCGGGCAAGCTGCTCGAGCGTGGCCATGACGTGGCGTTCAATTGCCTGAAGTGGCCGTCGGTCGCCGCTCCGCTGCAGCGGTTGACCGATGCCGGGGCCGAGCCGTACTTTCGTTCCCGGCGGCGAATGGGGCGTACGCTTCGCCAGATACTGCAAGGGCTACGGCTCACACGCCTTCAGCACATGCGCTGGTTGCGCAACTGCCGGCCGGACCTCGTTGTGATTTCCTTCTCATGCCATACGGACGATCCGCAAATCGCCACGACCTGCCGGATGATGGGCATTCCGTATACGATCGTGCTGCAAGCGGCTGGTGCGCATAGCTGGATGGATACACGGCTGATCGATGACTACCGGGCGGCTTACTCCGAGGCGAAGCGATCGTTTTTTGTATCTGATGAGAACTGTGAGATCGTTGAAGCTAATATCTCGGTTGACTTGCCGCGGGCGGTTGTGGTCGACAACCCATTTACCGTTCGCGCGGATGCCAACCCGAGTTGGCCGGCGACCACGCCGAGCTGGAAGCTGGCGTGTGTTGCTCGAGTTCACTACCTCACGAAGAGTCAGGACTTGATCGTTCGCGTGTTGCGACAAGAAAAGTGGCGTTCACGGCCGCTGCAGGTCACGCTGTGGGGACACGACAACGGTAATCTGGATCAGTTTCGCCGAGCGCTCGACATTCATGGGTTGCATCGCCAGCTCTCGTACGGTGGTGTTTCGAACAATATTGAACAGCTGTGGTCGGAACACCACGGGTTGTTATTGCCGTCGCGAGCTGAGGGGAACGCGCTGTCGCTGATCGAGGCGATGCTCTGCGGTCGCGTTCCGATCACGACGAATACTGGCCGCGCCGCCGAGTTGGTCGATAACAATCAGTCGGGTTTCATTGCTCCCGCGGCAACCGCCGAGCTGCTTGACGAGGTGTTGGAGCGGGCGTGGAACCGCCGCAACGATTGGCGCGAAATGGGGCAGCAGGCTGCCCATGCGGTTCGGGAGCGGCATAGTCTGCGACCGGCGGACGATTTCGCGGACCAGATTCTGTCTGCCGTCTCAGGTGGACCTGCGTTGCGGAAAGTGGCGGCGTAGGGACTGCCATTTTATCGAGGGCACCTGCAACTCGCTGCGGAGTTGCCTGAATTCTGGCGAATTCAGCTACCAGGCGGGGGCGCGCGTGGGTGTATTTTTCGGCGTAACCGCTACGTTCGCCCTCTGATCGCAAAAAGTGGCCCTGCTTCGTTGTTTTTCGGCAACGTTTCTTTGCGGGCATTTCAGCTCAACTAGCCTGGAATTCGGGCCTCCAAGTAGTTCGCGCGTCGTGAAGAGGTTCACGTCGGCGAGCTCATCGGAGCACTCTCTTCCCGAAGTTACCCTTGGCTGAGAAGTTGCAAATGAAATCTCCACGCTTTGTCGCCACGCTGCGAACCGCGATTGTTTCGTTGACCAGGCCGGCTGCTTTGTTGGCCAGTCTGCTGATTAGCGCTGAAACTGCTTTCGCGATTGACTTCAACATTGGCGCCGCAGAGGTAATCTACTCGAAGTCACAGCGCAAGTCGGCCGGCGGCGCCAACTGGCCGGACGGCAACTTCGGCGTGATTTCGAACGGCAATGGTACCTACGATTTCTACGCGGCGAATTCGACGACGCCCGTGATGACGACCGGTACGCTCAATAATCCCGGTGCAACCAAGCAGAAGATTTCCATCACTGGCATTCCCAAGAAGACGTTCAGCTATGTGGCTGGCGGACCTGTATTCGAAGATCCGTACAGCGGTGCGCGGCTGATG
>CAZGMU010000673.1:0-2045 GCA_964526975.1 uncultured Planctomycetaceae bacterium | reverse complement strand
GGCTGCTCGCCTTCGATCATGCGGTGAATTTTTTCGATCTCGCCGACAAGATCGGAGCAGCAAAACTTCAACTTCTTGCCGCTGCCGCACGGGCACATCGCGTAAGGATCGACTGCCATAAGATTATTCGAAAGCTGCTTGGAGTGTAGGATCGTTCGTTGCGCAAAATCTCCCCACGATCCTATCAGATAGAGGGCCTTTTGGCGACCCACGCGGAGAGCACCTCATCCTGTCCACAAACGGCAAATCGGCACGCAGGACAGTTCCATCAGCCGGGAATTCGACAAACCGGAATCAGCCCCTCTCAGGCCGTTAGTGATTTGCGCTTATCGTCGATCAATTTGAGCAGCGCCTTTTGCGGATCGGCAAATTTCAACTCGCCCTCGCGCATCAACTGATCTTCCATCTTCCGCACATCGACCTTCGCGTCGATCTCCGCCAGCACGTCGGGCGGCGGCATTTCGTCGACCATGCGACGGAACGTAAGCCCGCTCTTTTGCACGGCTTCGTTCGTCGCCGGCGGATTGGTTTGAATATCGCTGCCCGCAAGCGCGGCAACATACTTCCACGGCGGATCCTCTTTCTTCTTGGTGCCCGTGCTCGCGAAGATGATCTCTTGATGCAGCGCTGTCTTCCGCGTGGACCAGAACTCCTGATTGGCCCGCCACAACCGCTTCGCGCCAACGATGCCCACTTGCCCTTGCGCCGCTGCCGACAACGTGGGAACTTCCTTCTCCGTATAAACGTCCACGCGCGATACGAAAATGCTGTACACGCTCTTAAAGCCATCGAGCGACTTCCGACGCTGCGCGCCGCGCCACACCGCGTCTCGTGCAGCCACATACTGCCGCTCGGTAAAGATCAGCGTCACGTTCGGCGTCACGCCCGCCGCACACAACTCCTCCAGCGCGCCGATCCCACCCGCCGTCGCCGGAACCTTGATCATGCGATTCTCATGCCCCGCGCTCCAGCGCTTCCCCAACTCGATATACCGGTCCGAGCGCTCCTTCGTGGAAAGCGTGCAGGCTGCATCTTCGAGCAGCGGATCAAGCTCGAAGCTGACATATCCGTCATCGCCGCCGGTGCTTTTCCAAACTGGCGCGAACACCTCCTGCGCCGCGCGAACGACTCGATCCGTAAGCTGCCACGCCGCTTCATCGTCTTGCTTCGTCTCGCGAAGCAGCTTTGCAAGCTCGTTGTCGTATCGGCCCGTTTTGATCAAATCGGAAATGATGATCGGGTTCGACGTAGCGCCGGTCGCCCCGAGCGCTCGGTTCGCTTGAACCAAGTCCGGATCCACCGAATCGAGCCACAGCTTCGTTCCCGTAGCGATTAGCGATTGGAGCGGAGAACTCATTGCTAGTTCCTTCAAACAAGGATGAATACCGATTTGGGCCAACTGGAATCATATCGCAAGCCCCGGGCAACCAACACCTGCTATCACAACCCAGGAAGACCAGTCAAACAGGTCAAACTGCAAAATCATTGCCAATCACGCCGACCTTGCTGATTTTTCTGATTCTAACGCTTATTTCTGCATTAAGGGTCGGGCAAGCGACGATGTACGAATCTCAGGAACTGCACCAGCGGTCGTGCCGTTCGCTTAGTCGTTTGACTCAAGCCGAATGGCAGCGGGAATGTGTAAACGACCCGTGCGGGTTCCAGTGAGGGCTTTGGGGGAGATTTTTATCATGACCAACTCGACCCGATTGATCGGGCTAGTCATGACCGCGGCATTGTGGGCCGGTGTGGCTGCTGCTCAAGGTTTGACTGCGATCGGTGCCGGCAATGACTTGCCGCCCGATTTAACGATCCCGTCCCAAGACATCGAAAACCTGCCTGCGCCTGCAGGGCAGGGCTCCGATGCGCAGATCACTTTGCCTCCCGATCTGGCACAAGCGCCTGAGGGCGGCGAGGAGTACTGCAACAACGACTTCGATGCATACCAACCAGGCATGCGCAGCATGTGGACGCAGCTCGCGCCGATCGAAAGCACGGGCACCTGGTTGCGCCGCGGCTTCTGGTACGCCGAAGCAGATGCGGTC
>CAZGMU010000672.1:0-2048 GCA_964526975.1 uncultured Planctomycetaceae bacterium | reverse complement strand
CTTCACCGAAGCGCCAATGCGGAAACTGCGAAGTGTTGGCTACAATCAGCCGTTGACGTCAATCGAAGACGGGACGAAGGATTATTTGTCACGTCTTGCAAGTGACTGCACATAATAGGGGGTGTATTATTGCCAACCATGGGATTGGTTGGTTGTGCACTTGGACCGGTAGCTAAATGAAGCTCTATCTCGGTAGTCGCGACTACAAGCCGGAAGGCTACAAGACCGTTGATATCGATCCGACTATGAAACCCGATATCGTCGCCGACATTACGAAGATGAATGTCGTAGGGTCAGATACTTGCGAGGAAGTCGTCGCCGGGCACGTTCTTGAACACATCGATTGGCCAGACAGTTTTCTGGCGTTTTCGGAGTTCGCGCGGGTGCTCCAGAAGGGCGGCGTTCTAAAGGTGGCAATTCCTGATTTGGGTGCACTCATCCGGATGATGTTGGCGGGTGACTCGGCTTTTCATGTCGTTGGTCTCGTCTATGGCGTTGGTGGACGCATCAATAGGTTCGAACAACACCGCTACGGCTTCACGATTGGGATGATTGTCGATATTCTTGAAACCTTAGGGTTTGGAGAATTTGATTGGTGGAATTCCGATTTTGGCGATGCATCGAACGGCTGGTGCCCGCGCAACGATGATGCACACGTCGGCATCTCGCTCAACGTCAAGGCTGTCAAGCTTCGCGAACCACTGGTGCAGCCCGAGCGCGTTTATATGGAGCTCGTAAAGCAACCTCTGTCGGATTTTCTGACCGTGATTGCCCAGATTGTGGAAGCCGATGGGCCGACGCTCCGCGGCACAGAAGCCTATAAGATCTATCAGCGAATTCACTTCAAGCTTATTGAAGCAAATCAACGTATTAAGTATTTGGAGGGTAAGCTTTAGCGGATCGGGCGATGCGAACTAGATTTTCGCGGCTTGGGACCCAAGTAGTGTCGCGATTTATAGCGCTCGTTGCATTTAGCATCCGCGATTAGATCATGCTGTGTTCCTGATCTTCCCGATCAGTGTCGTGGTCGAGCGGCCGCGGACTAGATCGACGAGGTGTACGCGTCCGCCGTTCGCCTGCACTACATCGGCGCCGACCACGGCATCCACGCTATAGTCCGAGCCTTTGATTAGGACGTCGGGGCTGAGGAGTTCGATCAGCCTCTTCGGAGTATCTTCGTCAAATGCGACGATGGCATCGACGGAGCGCAAGGCAGCGAGCACCGCGGCACGATCCTCGACCGAATTCATCGGCCGCTGCGGGCCTTTCAGGCGGCGCACGCTATCGTCCGAATTGATTGCTACCACGAGCCGGTCGCACTGGGCCTGTGCTTCAGCAAGCAGCGCCGTATGCCCGGCGTGTAGAATGTCGAAACAGCCGTTGGTGAAACCGATTGTGAGCCCGTTCGAGCGCCAGCGCTCGACGAGTGCCGCGACCGAAGCCTTCGGAAGCATGCCGGTGGCGATGCCGTCGCTCCTCTCGTTCTCGCTGATCGCGTGGACCAGCTCTTCGACGCCGACCGTCGCTGTGCCTGATTTCGATACAACGATGCCGGCTGCGATGTTTGCAATGCGCATTGCGCTAGTCATCGGCTCGCCGCTGGCAGCAGCAAGCGCGAAAGTCGCGATCGCTGTGTCGCCGGCGCCCGAGACATCGAACACTTCGAGAGCACGCGCCGGGACGTGGTGTGCGGCCCCAGATTTTTCGACCAGCGTCATGCCCTGCTCGGAGCGCGTGACCAAGAGCGAATCGGCGTCCGCGCGGGCCATCAGCGTCCGCGCTGCTTCCACGATCTGTTCGTCGCCGATCGGCTTGTGGCCGATCGCAACCGCCAGCTCGCTCAAATTTGGAGTGATGCAGGTCGCGCCGCGATAGCGGGAGAAGTCAGAAGCCTTTGGATCGACGAAAACGGGGATGCGGCGAGACTTGGCTTCCGCGATTACATGGGTGTTAATCTCCGGTACGAGGACGCCTTTGCCATAATCTGACAATATGACGGCGTCGACATGGTTGAGCACCGAGATCACGGCTTGCTTCAGTTGTTCGAT
>CAZGMU010000671.1:0-2049 GCA_964526975.1 uncultured Planctomycetaceae bacterium | reverse complement strand
GTCGCAGTCGATAATGCGCTAGATGTCGTCAAGAAACAGGTCACAATCGTAACCGGCGGCGCGCGAGGAGCAGGTGTCATTGAGCTGATCGATCAGCTAATCGAAAACGACTTAGGTCACCTGCCGCCGCGACTTTAGGGCCAATGCCGGCTTGCTCAATTGGACCAATGCTGCGAGATCTTCTCTCGAAGAAAACGCACACTCTCGCGCAAGTCCTCGATTCCGTTCACGCCATCTTCAATGCTGATCCACCCATTGAATCCCACGCCCTTAAGTTGGCTGAAGATGGCATCGTAGTCATTCAATCCACGGCCAATAACGCCGTGGCGCAGCCGCTTCGCATAGCCGATCGAGTTTTCCTCACGGCGCAAATCCTCGATCGTGCCTTCAATGAGATAGCGATCGCTGGCGTGCATCGTCACGACACGATGCTTCACTCGTTGCAATAGCTCGAGCGGCTCGTCGCCGGCGAGAATCGCGTTGCTCGGATCGTAGTTCACACCGAACGAGGGTGAGTGGATCATGTCGACCAGATCGCAGAACGCATCGATCTTTTGCGCAAACTCGGGGTGGGCCCAGTAGTCGTCCTTGTAATGATTTTCGAGAATTAGCGTCACACCACAACGCGCTGCATGCGGCAAGCACGCCTCAATCGACTCGGCCGCATATCGCAATCCCTCTTCGCGGGAGAGCTCCGGCCGGCGCTGCCCACTTAGCACACGGCAGTACCGCCCGCCCAGCGTGGCACACAAATCGATCCAGCCCTTTTGCAAGTCGATCTGCTGCCGACGAAATGCAGGATCAGGGTGCGTAAAGTCGGGCGATGCACAGAGCATCGGAATCTCCATGCCGTGATCGGCCGCCATTCGGCGAAATTCTTCCGGTGCGCCGGGCTCCTGTAGTTCGAGAAACCGGATATAGAACTCCAGCCCATCCAGCTTCAAATCCGCGCCGATCTCGATCCACTCGCGGAGCGTCATTGTGCCGCTCACGCATAGCGGGTCCATGTAAGCCTTCGGAAACGCAGCCAACCGTGGCATCTCAATCACCTTTCTTCACCGGATTGCGGCCAATCATCGGGAACTGTTCCAGCTCGACCACGCTACCGCTAATCGGACGGCTCTCATTCGACAACCAATAGACCGCCGCCGCGGCAATCTTCTCCGGCGGCATGATCTTGCCAGACGGCGCGTATTGCGGCTCGATATTCTGGTACCAATCGGGCGGTAGCCCGTCAGCGATCTTGGTCTTGATCTCGTTCGGCGTGAGCACCCAACCCACGTTGAAATGATTCACCCGAATCTTGTCGTAGCACAGCGAGTCGGCCAGGTTGCGCGACAGTGTCATCAGCGCCCCTTTCGAGATACTATACGCCACCAGGTTACTCTCGCCACAATAGCCGTTGATCGAGCCAATATTGAGCACGCAACCTTCGCTGCGTTTCAAATGCGGATACGCCGCGCGAATCAAGAGCAGGGGGGCCCGCACGTTCGTCGCCATCATCTTGTCGAAGAACTCTGCGTCGGTATGCGCGAGGTCGGCACGAGCAGTCGAGGCCGCGTTGTTGACAACGCCATCGAGCAGCCCAAACGCCCGCACTGTCGCTTCGATCACTCGCTCGGCCGCTGCCCGATCGGCCAGATCAGCCTCGACGAAAGCAGCACGCTCTCCCGCCTCCGCCGCCAGCGCGCGGCCGCGCTCAGCGTTCCGCCCCTGAAACATCACGAAGCCGCCTTCAACCAGCACCCGCTTCGCAATCGCCTCGCCGATACCCGTCGTACTGCCCGTGACGAGAACAACCTTATCTTTTAATCGCATGAATGATATGTCGCCGTAGCTGGGTTTCGACAGAACTCAGATTGTTAGCAGGATCAGCAGAATTCTGGCGAATCCAGCTACCTCCGTGGATTGACATCTACGGCTTCAACACCGCCTTCACAATCTTTCCCGAATGCATCGTTTCGAACGCGTCCTTCCATTGCGACATCGGCCACACGCCACCAGTAATCGGCCGTACATCGAGCGCACCGGTCGCAATCAGGCGAATGA